>CAYFVP010000054.1:0-43536 GCA_964346655.1 uncultured Thermoplasmatales archaeon | reverse complement strand
AATATTGGAGAAAAAATATAATAAAGTTATTAATGGGAGGTAATCCCCAATTATTTTTGTTTAATGTAGTTTAAAGGTGGGTAGAAAATGAATTGTAAGATATGTGGGGTTGAAGAGACCGACAACCCAGACAGCATATGCGATGATTGTAAAATGTCGATAATTAGCGATGATTCAATCCCTCCTAATTTTTAAGCTTTTCGTTAGAGGAAATTTATGTGGGAAATTAAAATGTGTTGTAGAACGAGGCTGAAAATTTATGGCAAAAAAAGAGGTTAAAAGAGTTTATAAAAAATGCCCTCAATGTGGGAAAATTAAAGAAATTGCTAAAAATAGGATTAAATGTAATAAATGTAATAAAGCTAATCGTGAAAGGAGATTTGCACAGAAAAGAATATTAATAGCAAACAATCCAGAAGATAGGTTATATTTATGCTCATTACCATTAGAACCATTAGAAGGAAAGAATAATCAACCGACTTTGGCAGTTTATATCCATCCAAATAATTATTATGGAGGGGTCAAGGGAATTGAATTGATTAGGAAATATCTATCAAAATATGATAGCAAAAAAGTATATCCTGAAATTCAAGCTGTAATACAGAGCCGTTATAAACACAAAGAACGATGGGGAAGATTAACTATAAATGATTTAGAAGTTGTTAAAGAAGTTGGCACCTTTCTTACAGATAAATCTAATAGAAAATATAGAGAACTGAAAAAGCAATTTGAAATGTTTAGAAAGAATTTAAAAAATTTGGATAAGCAAATAGATATAGCATATGAGACCAAAAACAAAGAGGATTTGAAGTTTTGGAAGAACGAAAAAAGAAAATTTCTGGCACAATATAAACCGAAACCTGACTCAAAATTCCCAGTCGATAATCAAGTTGAATTTGAAATGTTTGATACATTGGGGAAATGGAGTTTGGATGATTCAGGTGAATTTGTTTATGAGAAATCTAAAAGTATGGATGATTTACGAGAACGAGAAATTAAAAAACAAAAAAAGGAAGAACAAAAGGATGAAGGCGATTATAGTTATAAAGATTTTGAAGATGTTGATAGTTAAATGATAATTTTATCCCACTCTATCTATAAAAATCAATCACTAATACTTTATGGGAAGAGATAATTGTCTTGATGTTTTGATTGGACATATAAATGGACAAAAAATTTAAAGATATCTTGAGAGAGTGTATTCCAAACATATTGAACCGAACATCAATCATATTTGGCGTTAAGATAGAAAAAATACTTGATGTTGTGGTATCAAATGACATTGATAAACTGCAACATATGACCTTAGTTGAATTTGAGAATCAGTTGAAATAAATACACAATATCTCGGTAAGGTAAGTTCTACAACACTGGATGGTGGTTCCTTACCGAGATTTGCCAACCACCATCCTTCCCACAAATTTTATATTTACTCGATAACAGCGATTCATATAGGAACACAACTCTTTGTCTAGGTTGCGGAATGATGATACATGAGGCTAGGATATCACCGCAACTGATTTTCCATAGTCCTAGCCTCTGTCATACTCCTTCAATGCCTATTACATAACAGTGAAACACAAATATAATTTTGCTCCCGATGAGAGAGATATGGGAGCATATGTATTTTTGATGTTGCTTATGGTGGTGCAGATATGTATTCAATAATAAGATTTTTTAATGGTTACAATCAATGAAATAAAGAGATATACAACTCCGCTTGAAAACATACTACAGTTCACATTCGCAAGCCCACTTACACAAAAGGAGCTATTATCTAAGGAATGGTTCAAGAAGTCATTACAGGGTAGAACAACCAGATTCCCACACAATTATAAGGAATATGGTTTGACCAGCCCATATGAAAGAATGGACACCTACAAGGCACTCTTGCAAACCACTAGTGAGGCTGCTAGTGAGACAACTATTGTTCAGGAAGAAGTCTATAAAACTGTATGGCAAGGTGCCCAACCTAAAATATGCTTCAGGGAAGCTTTCAAGATAATTCAATCCGACAGATACCGAGTAAGGAATATCACAGGTGAATCTGCACAATACGCTGGTGAAGTTTCAGAGGGTGGTGCTTCTACAGTGGACACACAGGAATATTCTTATGTAAATTCAACTCCTAAAAAATATGGGGTCAGACCATTGATTACCCATGAACTGATAACTGATTCTTTAGTAGATTGTGTTGGGGAGGAACTAAGATTCGCAGGTAGACAACTAGAAAACAGATTGAATCGAGAATGTTTAAATGAAATTCTGAATAGTAGTAGAGCAATATCAACAAATACACTCAATCCTGAAGGCGCTCATATATCAGTGACAGATATTGCAAGAATGAGAGGACAAATACTTGCAAGTAATAGAGATCCTAATACGATTATCCTACATCCGACAGCCCAATCTTATCTTTTACAGGACAGCAATCTTGTCTATGTTGCATATGCGGGTGGTTCAGGTGGTCTTAGAGAAGGTCAAACAGGTAAGCTTGTAGGATTAGACCCTTATCTTTGCACCGCAACAGATTTACCAACAAATCCAGTTTGGGATGATACCACAGCAGGCTCTGATGTGACAGCAATTGTATATGATAAAGAAAACATCGGTTGCGTAAATATGAAGGAGGATTTGAGGGTTCTTGAGTTTGATGACCCAGTACATGACTTATTCGGAATGAACATTTTGATGCGATTTGCGGTAACAGTTATCGATGAAAACTCTGGCGGAATTATCTATCACAAATGATGTTTGATGGTTCAGATTGAGGATGCAATTTAAGTATGTTGAAAGAAATGTGTGTGGACATTTAATTAAAGGGTAAAACAGGTAAAAATGATAAATTCTAACAAAATGAGCGAAGCCTGTCAGTGCCACTAGAATGTCTTAAATGTTACCTGAAAGACGAAACAAAATTCTCTAATATAAAAATTCAATCACAGTTTAATTGTGGAGTTTGGGGTTTATCTCTGATTGGATGGTTTGAAAATCCCGCCTTACCTATCAGGTTTAATTAATAATGAGTATGAATTATGAAAAAAGAATATATAAAGTTAAATAAAAAGCAAACAGATGATTTATTCAATAGAATTTACAAAGATGATAAATACAAGAATCAAATCAATGGCTTAAAACAAGAGATATATTTACTTCAAGATAAGATTGAAGCATTGGAATTACAACTGAAGGTCTATAATGAAATGAAAAGCAAATATCCTGAAGAACATAATAAAGCTATCAGAACAGTTACTAAATCAATGGCATTCAATCAACCAAAACCAGAATCTGAAATTGAAGTCGATGATGGTGAAATCTACATGAAATATAATTAGACTTACAGCATTAAATAACGGGTGAGAATGTGCAATTGCATCCGTGAAAAGAAGGTCAAAGTGGCTGTAAGACCACCTAAAACTTTGAGCTTCAACAGTTGCACAAAAACTCCAATCCCTGCAGGAGCATTTCTAGTGATGATGGGAAATAGGGAGGTTTTGTTACTTTCACCTTAGACAACCCATCATTACCAAATTCTTTGGAAATGTGGATTAACCCAATGTATTTAGAATGAGGTCGAAATATGAATAAAGAAATATTTGAACGATGGAAAGATAGGTGGATATCTATTGGGGTTGACCATTTCTACAAACCTGGAATCTTATTTTACCATTCAGGTATACTTCAGGAATGTGGAGATGAGCAACTAGTCATTCAAAAAAACAATGGTGATATAGTTGCGATTGCCTACAATAGAATAAAGGAGTTTCAAGCCTCAGGAATTGGGGCATATGGAAACTGATAAAGATAATCCATCTGCTGATTTTAGAAATGTTGAAAATTTAGATAGCGACAGCTACAGTTATCAATGTACTTTTCTATATGATAATCTAATAAGTCTGAGTTATGAATGGAGATGGACACCAAAGATAAGGAAAAGATGCCTAAAGCAAATAGAGAACCTTGAAGGCTATACATGGATAACAGGAAAAATACTTGAAGAGTATGTATGGTGGAATATAAGAGATAAATTTGAAGAGAATGGCTTTACTTGGAGGAGAAAAAAAGGTAGTAAATTAAAGACATATTATATAAAAAAGAACTATCAGACCAAGCGAATCAAGAAGAATGGTGGTATAGACCTATTTGTCTCTGTAATAGATGAATTTGGTAGCAAATACTATTGTAAGATAGAGTGTAGCAATTGGAGAAAGAGAAGAATATCACCTTCATTATTCAAGAGAAAAATAAGCAGTAAACATAAAAGATATAGTGGTTCAAATCTAGCAGTTAAATGTTCAATAATACCTTATCATAATCTCAATGAGATAGCAGATAAATGTGATAAGAGTGACATAGTAATAATACCTATAGAAGACCAATTCACTGAGATGGATTTGATACTAGAAGAATTAGAGATAACAAAGAGATAGCAGGATTAACACTAAAAGTGGGAAAACCTTTAACAGGAGTAGCATAAGATATGTCAATGAGTATACAGTATACAGTAGTAACTGGTATATGGATTCTCTTTTTCTATTATATGCTAATACTGCTCAATCAACTGCTATTGCCACTGCCACCACCACTATAAATGTGACAGACGATATTTATGACCGTTAAATGTTTAATGATTTGCGGTAATTTTTGACATAGATTTTATATATTTGTAATCAGATGTGAATTTGTATTGGAGGAGGTATATATGCAGAAAAACCATACTGGTAAAATCCTTGCAATAGGGATAATTGTATTGTTTATAGGAGTTAGTTATTCTTCTTCTATATCTATTGATACTAAATCAACCAGTATTGATGATGGTGTTGAGGATTTAGGTGACCAACCTGTTGATTGTGATAGGTTAGAGTCTAATATAGAATATTTTCATATGCAAGAAGATAAATACTGTGAATTATATTTTATGTATCAGGGAACAATACTTGGTAATTTTTATTATTCTATGCATTCGATAATGGCATTATTAGCAGGGATTTTTACCGTTATATATCTTATATATTGCACTGATTACCCCATATCCCCCCTTTTAGAATTTAGGATTAATCCCATCTAAAAGTTTTATATACCACTTATCAGATATGAATATGCTATAGAGGAGGTAAATTGGTATGAAGAAAGAGTTAATTGGTATAATTGTTTGTATGCTATTAATTATTACAGTATTACCCGCTTCTGGAAATAATCTTGAAAAGACTTCTGATAATATACCTAATTTAATAGTTAGTATTAGGGAAAGTAAACCTATAAATGATGATTATGGAGGGGGCTGTTATGTTTTAATAGGGAATTCAGGAGATGTAAATGTAACTATTAATTTTTCTTTTAACGTGTTTTCCTATAGTTTAAAAGGAGAATATCTTGGTAAATCCGAAATAACTCGGAAGAATATTATAGTAGACCCTGTCCCCTTTAGATATTGGAGTTACCATATGATTCCAGATTATTATGGGGAACTATTTACTTTGGTGTATGTCACAATAGATATAGAAAATGTAGATAATAGTGAACAAACAGAATCGAAATTTAAATTTGGAATTAGTATAGGTAAATGGATACGTTTTCACCCTGTTTTACATTTTATTGTAAATATTATAAATTTTTTATTTCGTTTCATCTAAAAGTTTTAAATACCCATCATTTGATTTAAATTATTGGAGGAGGTAACAGTTTGAGTGAAAGGTCTCTTGCATTTGGAATATGCATCTTGTTGATGTATTCTGGATTTATACCTATAAGTTTTGGATTTAATGTCGAGGTTTCAAAAATAGAGCAACCAACAATTATTGGTAATGGCAATACACTCTATGTTGGTGGCAGTGGACCAGATAACTATTCAATGATACAGGATGCAATAGATAATGCCAGTAATGGGGATACTGTTTTTGTCTATGATGATAGTTCACCATATTATGAAAACATTGTTATTGATAAATCCATTAATTTGGTTGGTGAAGATAAGGATACAACGATTATTGATGGAAGTGGAACTTTTACGGTTATAGAAGTTTGTACTGATTGGGTTAATATTAGTGGATTTTTAATTCAAAATCCAGGGTTTTCCTATGGTTGGGGAATCGATTTAATTTCAAATTACAACTGCATAAAAGGTAACAAAGTCTCTAACCATCATACAGGTATAAGCTTAAGGTATTCCTGTAGTAACTTAATAAAAGGTAATATAGTCTCAAATTGTTATTGGGGGGTGCACCTAGAATATTATTCTAATAACAATATAATAGATAATAACACTATCAATTCGGGTAAAAAAGATGGCATTTTAATCTGGTATGATTGTGATAGTAATATATTCACTAACAACACTATTTGGGGTAATAATGAATCAGGTATAGACTTATTTTTTTATTGTCACAACAATATCATTACAAACAATAATATTTATTCAAATAAAGAGGATGGCATTACAGCAATAGATACCAATAATAATCATATCTCTGGTAATACAATAACGGGGAACGATGAATTTGGCATTAGCATAGGTGGAACCAACAATACCGTATCATTTAACACTATAACATCAAATGGACAACATGGTATATATCTAGGTGGGTCTTATAACACCGTTTCATATAATACTATCAGTAAGAACATTTGGAGAGGGATTGAACTTTATAAAGAAAGAAATCACAAAATATTGGGAAACATTATTTCAAAAAATAACCTTGGAATATGGCTCAGAGAATCCGAAAAAATAAACATTGAAAGTAATGTTTTCATCGATAATGGTCTTTTTCTTTCTGCTTCATACAATAATTCTGTTGTTAACAATTCTGTTAATGGAAAACCACTTTTGTACCAGGAAAATAAGAGAGATGTTATTATTGATATTGATGCTGGGCAAATAGTTCTGATTAAATGTGATAATATTACAGTTAAAAACCAGAATATTTCAAATACATCGGTAGGAATTTATTTAGAGTTAACAAATAATTGTTATTTTTTAAATAATAACATCTCAAATAGTGTGTATGGTATAAAATTATGGCAATCAAATAATAACAAAATAATTAATAACACACTAGCGAATAATGAATATGGTATATATAACACTCATTCTCATGATAATATTATAAAAAATAATAATATTTCTTTAAATTACTATGGTATATATTATATTCATTCTTATGATAATATTATAAAAAATAATAATATTTCTTTAAATTACTATGGTATTTTACTACCTAGTTGTGATAAATATAGTTCTAATAAAAATAATACCATTGTTAAAAATTTATTAATAAAAAATATTAAAGGGATATATATAAGATTGTATAACAATGATGATAATATTATTTTTCATAACAACTTCATAAAAAATTCAAAGAACGCTTATGATAGATGTAGCAATATTTGGGACAATGGTTATCCTTCTGGTGGTAACTATTGGGATGACTACACAGGAGAAGACAATGATGGTGATGGTATAGGGGACACATCGTATCTTATCTCTGGTAGTAATAATGAAGATAGGTATCCCTTGATGTATCCAACATGTAATGTTCCACCAAATGAACCTATTATTGATGGTCCTACAAGTGGAAAACAAAACACTGAATATGATTTTATTTTTAATTCCACAGATTTAAACGAAGACCCTGTGATGTATATTATTGAGTGGGGAGATGGTGATACAGAATTGACTAAATATAGTGATTCAGGTGAAGAGATAATGTTAAAACACAACTGGAGTAAAAAAGGAAACTATACAATTAAAGCAAAGGCAAAGGATATTAATGATGCTGAGAGTGACTGGACTGAATTTGAAATTAAAATATCCAATCCAAGAACTAGAACTTGGTTGAGATTTTTTGATATGTTTCCAATACTGCAAAGAATACTAAATTATATTGTAAAATAGGAATTTAATCTTCTTGTATGTTTTTAATGTGATTCATAAGATGAAGTTGAAGATGCCAGTGATTTGGGAAAGATATCTCGACTACAATTTAGATAGAAAAGCAGAGAAGAACTTTAGCAGATTGCAGAGGTATATTCTGGAATTGGCTGTCTATTATTCAACTGGGAATTACAAGGATGGTGGAATATATGAGGATGCACTTGTGGATAAGGTCTTTGAATCGCACCTATACCAACTTTCAGATGATGACAGGCAGAAGAACATCCCGAAGAACAAAGCTTATTTCAGAATAAGGAGATGTATCTTTGGATTGGAATTAAGAGGATATTTGAAGATTAAAAAGGCACCTGATGGTAGAAAGGTGGTTCTTTCAACTAACAAGTCAAATAGATGGTTCAAGAATCAGTTTAGATAACCTTCGGGGGCATTGGTCGTTTTTTGCAGTTTTTTCATAGTTTTTTAGATGCACCCAATAGATAGGGATATGGTGCCCCAGACACTTTTTTTGAGAATTTTATGATTTTAGTCGATTTTGAGTGATTTTTGGCATTTTCAACGGAAAGCAGATGGCGAACTAACGGAATCACCAATAGATAGGGGTGCGAAGTTCCAGATAGGCGATGGAGCTAACGATAAGTGCTTCTGTCAGAAGAGTGGTTCAGGTTATGGTTAGAACAGGGTCATTTTACTAAGCAATCGATTTTCATTTTTCTTATTTTTTTATTTCTTCTTTATGCACCCAACAGATAGAATACATATGTTGCGGAACATACTTAAACAGATAGGGGCATGGTTCTGGATGCTCTTATTCACATTCTGCGGATGGATTAATATAGAATATCATAGATAAATACCCTAAATGAGATTCAAAAGGAGGCGTGTACATACAGTTAAATGGATTTGATATATTTCTATCTCTCCATTAATATATATCCACTGCGATAAATCTTTATTTCACGGTTGATTATCTCGGCTGTTTTATATTTCACTTTCAATTAAATTCTCCAGTCTGTTTTCATCCCATCCATTTCTATAATTATAAATATTATAAATCGTATAGAATAATTCTTTTTTCTCGGGTGGCAAACTATAAATACTACATACTACCTACTACCTTGTATGAAACTGAAGTGCAAACGATGTGGGCATGAATGGAATTATACAGGATATAGAAAGTATTGGGCAACCTGTCCAGATTGTAAGACTTCGGTTAAAATATATGGAGGAAAAGAAAATGAACCCAATAGAAAAAATAAAGAAGATGCAAGAGAAATATAAAGAATTGAAACTCAAGACATATCAACGAAACAAAAGAACAATCTCATCAGATAAGGTGAAAGAGATTATCGACTATCTGAAAAAACATGAACGCATATTTTTGAAAAACGAATCGGATTTTAAGTATATATTAGGGAATCCGTATTCAATGAAACGCAAACAATATCCAATCAGTCAGGATATAAAGAAACATACAAACGATATCATAGTCAGAACAGCCCACACAGAAGATACAAACGAAACAGTTTACATTCTGCAATTACGGAAATGATTGAATGGAAGAACGGCGAAATGAGAATGGTTCCAGATTCACATCTGGTTCCACTCCCAATTCAAATAAAGATAATAGTATAATTATTTATAAAATAATTGATTATACTTTATCTGCTAATTATGCTTCTCATATGCAACAAATCGGATATACTGTAAATGCTCTTATTTTCAGGAAACCATGATAACATGACTGAAATTCATATGCCATCTAAGGATGGCAATTACATTTCTTTATCAGTCAGTCCAGATAAGAAATATAACGGCATTTCTGGAGCAACTCTTATTCAGTTATACGGAAAGAGATACAATAAAAGATTATTGGCAGATGTTGAAGTAAACGGTAACAAGATATACATTCCAAGTGGATATTTAACGAAAGAATCAATAGAGATTCTTAAACAAGTTGAAAGCAAGACAGGAATATCTATACTCTGCAAATGCGAACCAAGAGCAAAAAAGATATTTTGGCACCATACAATCGAATTTAAATAAACAATCTCTTTTTTTATTTATTTATTCATTTTAATGGATTTTGTTTTATAAAACTTGAAATGGTCTGGGACAGTTGAAACCATGTCGAAATTATGCACCAGAAACTCTTTGGGGTGGATTCTGGTGAGTTTTGATATTAAACTAATACATTATGTATAGGAAAATAAATAAACACATATTATGTTTGAAATGATATATTAAAAACAATTTATATCACTCTATCTATAAAAATCCATCACTAATACTTTATAGAGGAAGTATAAGAATATTTTATTTTCTAAATGTATGTATGTGGATGCGTTCCAAATGTCATTAAATGAGTTTAAAAAAGTTGAATGAAAAGAAGCTTAAAGGAAATTGGAAGGAGTTTAGGTAGGAATAAATGTAAATATTGTGACTACAGAAGCAACGATATAGAAAAGGTCAAAGAACACGAAGAAAAATTGCACAACTGTTACAGAAACAAAAATCCAAGAAAAATACCCATTAAAAAGCAAAAGATAAAAGTCGATTCAATCTGGTTTGCAAGGGAGTTGCCAATACATAACAGCAACTTCAAAATAGATGTTCTATATGAAATTTGGTCAGATGGTCACAATTACGAAACAAGGATGTTTACCGATGACCTCAAATACGGTTCACATCTTGAAATTATTTTTGATAATAAAAAACAAATGTATACAATAAAGAATCTAAAAAAGCTCCGTGAAGAATGGAATAAAAAGCACGGAATACCTGTTTTTGAACCTGTAGGTAAATATGGCTTAAAAAAAGTGGAGGTAATAAAATGAAGTGTGAGAAGTGTGGGGGTTTGATGATTCAAAGATACAAACGTGAAATCGATGGCAGAGCAACAGTTCGGACTAGGGAATGTAAAAACTGCAAACACAGAATCAAAACAATTGAGATAAGCAAACCCAATTATGATTCAACCGTCAAATCAATGAATCTCATTATAGAAATCATCCAAAAGTATCAGGTATAAATTATTAGTCCCAAACCCAAAAAAATCTAAATATAGTGATTGAAAAAAACAACCAAATTAACGAATGTATATAGAAATGATGTGGGGGGTATATAATATACCTATATTAAAAAAAGGAATACGACTCGGCTGTCGGGACTCTTAATGCAATAATCGAACTGTTAAGGAGCAAATATTAAACTGGGTACTAGTCAAAAATCTAATGATAATCATAGTAAAAAAATGCTTAATCAATGAATATATGTGTTGAAAATGTAAACTAATGGTATATGTAGGCTTAATAAAAAAATGGAGTAAAAAATGAAGCAAAAAGATGTATTGGGCTTCCTGAAAAAAGCAATTGATGGTGAAATTAGGATAACTGCAATTATCTTTCGTGAAAATAAAGAGCATGGTCTGTTTGGTCATGTCCGAAGTTGTGAAAATAGTTACGATGGACTAATGACTCTTGCAGAATGTGACTTGTTAAAGGATGGAATCATTGAAAAAATCAACGATATCCTGACAAAATATACAAAAGAAAAATGAAATTATCTGATATAAAGATAGGAACTAGATATCGAGTTGATTGCGGGGACATTAAGGGTTTGGCTGATAACATAAATGAGATTGGTCTACTGCACCCGATTGTCATTAATGAAAATAAAGAACTCATTTGTGGTTTTAGAAGATTGATGGCACTTGATGAACTCGGACTGCAAGATTTGGAGGAAGATGAGCATTACCGAGTGGTTAATCTAAAGGATATCTTGCTCGGTGAATATTCAGAAAATGTTTATAGAAAACAGTTCACGCCATCCGAAGCAGTGGCAATTTGGGATGCAACAGAATCATATCAGGGACTTCGTTCCGAATCAAAACAAAGTTCTCGTAGAATCGAAAGAGTTGCAAAATCATTGGGAGTTGGTAAGAACTGGCTGTCAGAGGCAAAGCAAGTAATTGAATCTGGAAATGATGAACTTATCGATAAAATAGACTCTGGAAGATTAGCAGTCCACTCTGCATATAAACGAGTTAAAAAAGATGAAAGACTCCAAAAAATGAGGAACAAAGCTAAAGACTACAACCCATCTGATGATGATATTGAAGTCATATGTGGAGATTTTCATGAGGTCTGCAAAGACATACCTGATAATTCCATTGACATGATTTTAACTGACCCTCCATATCCGAAAGAATATCTTGAACTATGGAAGGATTTAGGAACGGTTGCGTATAGAGTATTGAAACCATCTAGCTATTGTATAGCGTATTCTGGTCATATATGGCTACCAGAAGTAATTAATTCGATGTTGGAAACTGGTCTGGAATATTACTGGATTTTCTGCCATAGTCATATTGGTGGAACCACTGATTTGGTAAATGCAAGGAAATTGATTGCCGAGTGGAAACCAATACTTGTGTTCTGCAAACCTCCACTTGACACGGCAAACCACAGGATAACTGGCGATATGGTCAGAAGTCCAAAACCAGAAAAGGATTTACATGAGTGGCAACAAAGTGAATTTGGCTCGGAGTTCTTTATAAGCTTTTTTTCAGAGCCTGGAGACTTGGTATTAGAGCCGATGGCAGGTGCAGGAACTGTCCCATCTGTATGTAAGAAAATGAAACGAAAATGTATCGCAATAGAAATAGAAGAAGAAAATGTGGAGATAATCAAAGGTCGGTTATCTTCGATGTAGAAAAAAGAATATGGAGTAGCGAATGATAAGTAAAAGAGAAATAAAGATGATGATTCGGGAACGACATAATGGTGAGGTTTCCGATGATAATGTTGAGTTGTTAGTGAATGTTTGTAACAATTTGGCTGAATATGTAGTCGAATTAGAGTGTGATGAGTTTGAAAATTACAATTTTATCCGTAAGAAGAACAAATTGCCAGAACTTAAACGATTTACAATTCCCACTATTTACACTTTTCTAAACAATTATTTAAACTCTTATGTTGATAAAAATACTGGTGATGTAGGACAAGACAATATAGATACTACATTACAAACACACGCAGGAGTTGGCTACCAATGAAAATAAAAATAAACCAAAAATATGAGCCAATGGTTCGTAAGTTTGGTGAATATCTATCCACCAGTTATTCAAATTCAACCGTCAAAGATTATCTTACAGCAATCCGAGAACTACTTGATGGTGCAGACAAATTCCCAGAGGACTTGACATTCAATGATGTTAAAGCATATGTGAAACACATAAGAGCAAACGATAAGTTTTACAGTAAAAGAAACAAGTTCGCTTCATTGAAGCTATTTATGGCATATATGAAACTGAAGGGAATCAACGATATATACGATGAGTGGGGAAATGAAAAGAAGCTTATGGGAATAGACATATTCAAAATAAAAAGAACAGAAAAACCCAGAAATAAGAAGGAAACTCTTACAAAAGATGAGGTCAAAAAAATCTTTAACTACACTAGAAAATATCCACGAGACCACGCAATCTGCAAGGCATTTTATTACACGACACAAAGAGGTGGCACAATCCAGAATTTAAATATCGATGATATCGAAAATGAACCGTTCATAAATCCTAAAGATGGGAAACCTTATCATATAGTCCACATTGAAAAAGCAAAACTCGGGGAAACATATGACTTGGAAATTGAACCAGAATGTATAGAGGCAATTATGAGATATTTCAATGAATTTCGGGAAGAACCAGATGAAGGATATATCATAGACAATTACGGAAGGAAACTCTTACATAAGGATGCTGTTTTTCTAAATGGCACTGGACAAAGGTTAATGGAGCAATCAATGAACAAAATGATGAAAAAAATAGGAGTTGCTTGTGGAATCAATAAAAGAATCTATTGCCATCTTTGGAGAGCCTCGGCAATTTCAATAATGTATGCAGATGGAGTCCCACCAGCAGATATAATCAAAAGAACTGGACACACAAGCATTCGGAGTCTGGAACCATATATAAACTTAGACGAGGATTTATCAACAGCAAAATGCAGTCATAGTCTTTCACTAGAAAATGACTCAACATTTACACCAAAAACAAATCTAAATCAACGAGCTTTGATGGAAGAGTTAATCAAGGAAAATGAAAAGTTAAAGAATAGGTTACGGGACTTGGAAACTGGATATCAATAAATATGTTCTGGTACATTAATACCATCCAACAGAAGGAGTAAAGAATCCACTTGTACATTGATATCTTAATGTTCATGTACATACTCACCTACATATTCATTTGAACCAAAATCTTATATACAAATATACTAATGTTAGGATAACTCAAAATAGGAGTGAGGATGGAGAAAATGGAAATATTTAGAAAGATAGGTAGCTGGCTGTTCTTAATCGGTGTTCTAATTGCATTAATATCAGGTATTATCGTTGGTGCTCGATGGTACACAGATAGTGAGGCCTATATAGCAATGATACTTGGTGTTCTAGGTTTTATCGTAGGAATCTTATCCTTCTTTGCGGTAGGACAGATTACCAAAGAAAGAATACCAACATTTTTAATCGGAGCCTTGATTTTAGTAGTAATCGGTGCATCAGCTCAGACATGGGGCTTTGTCAGAAATTCAGACTTTGCTTTCTTCTTTCAACAACTGACCACATACATTGCGTTCTTTGCAGCACCAGCAGCAAGTTTACTTGCAATAAGAGCTATTTGGGAAGCTGGAAAAACTGAAGAAATTGAAAAAGTCGTCCCAAAAATACCTGAATAAACATAAAAAAAGTATCTATCTCTCTTCTATGATAATTCATAGATCATGGGAGAGGGAATTTTTTTCTTTTATTTTTTAAATTTTTAAGTTGTTGATTAAATTATTGCTTAATAAGATGTATTTAGAAATAATATTGATTATTTTCAAGAAATTTACAAGTTGTTTAAAAGATAAATCATGGTTAATCTTTTAAACCAAAATTTAATAATTTCTCGCTGTAATATTTATAAAAAATCAATTAATAATCAAAATGTTCTGTCCAATATTTTTTTAGTTCATATATTGTTTTATTTATTATTATAACATCTTGAACATCAGTTATGTAATTGGTAGGTATTGGCATTAATCTATTAGGTGGTGTTTTCCATATATCACATAAGTACGGATCAACGCAAATGCCACAGTGATTTGATGGACCATCGCTTTCTACTGAAGTAAAAAAAATCCCAACGCGAGAATAATTTTTGTCATAAACAGGTTTATCTAATAAATCACCTGTTGTGCAGGTTTTAAGACCACAATTAATTGTTTTATTCCAAAAACGGTAGAGTTCATCAATTGTTTTACATAATGTTACATGTCCACTAAGATTGTCTATATGTCTCTCAAGAATTGGAACTAGTTTGAATGTTCCTCTAAAGCATCTTTTTCTTATAACTTGATTAGTTCTTATTCCAAAGAAGAAACCAGGATAATCTATATTCCAACTATCCCAAATTTTATCTATTAACCCAATTGCATACCCGTTTTTATCATATACTTCTTTGTGTAATAATTCATAAGGTTTGTCAATTTTCATCCTTCATCTTTCCTCCTATCTATGTCAAAATATAATGATTTAATATAAATTTTTCTAAACAGGTAAAATATAACTCAAAAAAATTATTATTTAAAAAATTGTCCTTATAAAATCTTCATTTAGATAATTTCAATTTAGAAAAATAATCTTTTCTAGTTACCCACAATTCTTCTTCAAGTGTATCATAAACTGCTTCATCTGTTAGATCTTCTATTCTTTGTTTATCTGATAATACACTTCCTGTTCTTTTATATTCATCCCTTGCATACATAATAATTACTTCCTTTTTTAAAATCCAGTAATGTGTTCGCCATTCCCTTCCGTCATAAAGTGTAGTTTCCTCTCGTGCAGTTGTAAGCATTCCTTCCTCTTCTAAAATATAAAATAGCTGTCTATCTTCCGGAGCTAAAAGATTATCTATAACCCTATCCTGGAATCCAAAGATATCTAGAACAAATCCGGCATCCCTTTTTGCCTCATCTATACCAATTCCAATTCTATTTACGATCGCTTTTGATAAAATATTTAAAGTAATTATACTCATTTAACCAAGTCCTAACCAAATCGATTTAATCTAGATATTATATATTTTGTAACTCATGATATATATATTTATCTCTAAATATATTTCCAATAATACAATGTTTTTTACATAGGTTAGGATTATAATAAAGATAAAATCTCCTTTTTTCAGAATATAATAATTGAACATATCATTATTTTTTTAATATAATACTTTATTTTATTCAAATTTTATACAAAAACTTTTTTTTATTAAATAAGTTTTAAATGTGATTTAAAGGGAGATAAAATATGAAGAAAAATATCTTATTAATATTAATTTGTCTGCTGATCTTATGCTGTAATATCACATCTGCAATAAATGAAGAAAATAAAGATAAAAAATTATATGATATCAAAAATGGAATAATAAGCATAAGAATACCAGTTGGAAAAGTTGAACATGAAAAGACAATAAATGGAGATGAAATATCTATTGATGATTTCGGAAGACTTATAGTTCCAGGGAAGCCCAGTCTTCCAACAAAGATTTTTTCAATTGCAATTCCGCCTGGTGCTGAATTTGTTGATTTAAATTATAATGTAGGTAAAGGAATAGTTCTAGCAGGTAATTATGATATAAGTCCTATTGCTCTTCCACAATTAATTGGTGAAGAATACCTAGAAGTTCAATTAAAGGAGGAGCAAATATACAATGAAAACTATGAAAAAACATACAATAATGATGAAAAGTATCCAGCCTCTATTGTAGAATTTGAAAGAACTTCAGGTTTTAGAAAATACAATCTTGTTGATGTAAGAATTAACCCAATCACCTATAAACCATTATCTTGTAAGCTTATTTATTATCCAGATATAACTGTTCATATAAACTATGAAATTTTAGAAGGTTATGATTCTGCTGAAATTATGTTTGATGAAGTAGAAAGCTTTGAACAAAGAGCAAGTGAGTTCATACTTAATTATGAAGTCGCAAAAGATTGGTATTTGCAAGGACTAAGTGGAAGAGAGAATTATGATTATGTAATAATAACTCTTGATTCTTTAACATCTTATATTAATGATTTAGTGGACTGGGAAGAAACAAAAGGAAAAAGCGTTAAGGTTGTTACAACAACATGGATTGACTCGAATTATGCTGGCTATGATCTTGCTGAAAAAATGAGGAATTTTTTAAGAGAAAAATATCCATCGGAAGAATGGGGTATACAAGATCTTCTAATAATTGGTCATCGAGATGATATACCTATGCGATTAACATGGCAGGATGTAGGTGGTGGTAAACCAGAAACTGATTTTTATTATGCAGAGCTTTCTAATCCTGATGATCAATCATGGGATGCTAATAGCAATCATAAATATGGCGAAAATTCTGATCCTATTGATTATTATGGTGAGATAAATGTTGGTAGAATACCCTGGAGTGCCCCTGAAACTGTCCAGCATATATGTGAAAAATCCGTTAATTATGAACTAAACAATGACCCATCATTTAAAAACAACATTCTTCTTCTTGGAGCTTTTATTGATGATAAGACTGATGGAGCAGTTTTTATGGAATATTTAGCCAACTCAAATATTCATCCTTGGATGGCATATTGGATGAAAATGTGTCTTTACGAACCTCTTTCAGTATATAAAAGGGATTATGATCTTAATCATGAAAATGTACTAAATGTATGGTCTTCTGGAAAATTTGGATTTGTAAGTTGGCATGCTCATGGATCACCAAATGGATGTTCATTTATAACAGTTGATGATTGCAATTTATTAAATGATGATTATCCTGCAATCATTAGTGCTGCATCATGTAGTAATTCCGATACGGATCATCTAAACATTGGTCAGGCAATGTTGAAACAAGGTGGTGTCGGTTTTCTTGGGGCAAATAAAGTTGCTTATTATCGGTCTGATTGGGATGATCCAAATGATGGTAGTGACCAGTCGTTTAAATATTTCTTTAAGTCATATGTAACATCTGGGGATTACACTCAAGGACAAGCTCATCAATATGCGATTAGTGAAATGTACGAGAAAGGATTATGGAATAACTTAAAATATGAAACCTTCGTCCATGGCTCATTATGGGGAAATCCGAATTTAGGAATGAAATCAATTAATGAAAATGATCCACCAGATAAACCTGCAAAACCAGATGGTCCATTAGAAGGAAAAGTTGGTATAGAGTATGTATACTCTACTTCAACATCAGATCCAAATATGGAAAATATTTACTACTTCTTTGATTGGGGTGATGAATCTGATAGTGGTTGGCTTGGACCATATTTGACTGGTGAAATTGTAGAAGCATCACATATCTGGTTAAGACAAGATAACTATGAAATTAAGATTTTAGCTCAAGATATTAAAGGAACAAAAAGTGTTTGGTCAGATCCATTAAGAATTACAATTCCTAGAAACAGAGCATATTGTTTGAGATTTTTTGATATGTTTCCAATACTGCAGAGGTTGTTAGGTTTTATAAGATGATGATATCACTTAGAAGCCCTTGAAATCTTGTTTTACAATCACTGAGCCTGTTGATTTCTTTTTATTTAATAATTTATATTAGGAGCAGTGATATCTTATTGTAGTCTATCTAGGAGGTGGTGGGCAGCAGGATAAAAAAAGATGCTCCCCTGAATGGCAGAGCAGGAAAATGTCAAAACCTGGTCCTGAGGTGATAGATTGTTGCAGAAGGGAAAAGACAAAAACCGTTCTGTAAGCTTTATGTGATACTTATTCATTTAATTCTTATAAGAACATCAATAGGTGGTCGAACTGGCTTTAGGCAATTAAAGCAAAATGCTATGTGGTCAAGCTGTTTTTTTGAGCCTTTGATTGTGATTTCTTTTTTCATTTCTTACCTCATAGATGGTGCATATAAATATGTGTCCATCTGGGTCTTTTAATTCTCTTATGATTCCAATTTTCTTTTTCATAATATCATATCCTATTGTAGCCGTAGAGTGCCCATCCCCTCCTGCATTTTATGATTCTATGTGAGGCGTATTTTTCAGCCAGCCTTTTCAATAGGGATTTAGATTTTGATTGTTTGATTAAAGTATAAGTGGTTTGACGGTCGCCGTGATAGCCTTTGAATTGTCTATATTTCTTCATGTTATTTTCTCCTAAAATGAGTGCCACTTTTTTGACGATTACCTACTATAAAATTTATATGTGACATTATATTTATTTTTTGAGATGTTTGAGAAAGAAAAACTTTTTATGTTATCCTTATATTAGAATACTGCTTTGTTTTTAAAATTCAAAAACTTTATATGTGGGAGCAATTGGTTAGGCATATTTATATAGATAATTAAAATTCACTTGCCAAATATGCAAGAAAAACTATTCATACAAAAAATAACAATCCTTAATAAAAAATTTTTAAATACCCTAATAAAATGCGGTGATATCCATAGATAATAATACACCTCGACTTGAATTAATGAGTTTTAATGACAATCCAAATATAGGTGTATTTTGTAAAACCAATGATGATTTTTGTTTTATAAGAAAAGGACTTACCAAAAAAATTAAGAAAAAAATCGCTCTTACTTTAGATGTAGAAATCATTGAGATATCAATTGCTGATGCATCAATTATTGGCTCTCTTTTATCATTAAATTCAAAAGGAGTAATTATCACAGATTTTGCTGATGAAGAAACCATTAAAATAATTAAAAACCAAGGTTTAGAGGTATGTGTTATTAATGATAAATTAAATGCCGTTGGTAATGATATTTTAGTAAATGATCATGCTGCCCTTGTCCATCCTGATTTAAATGAAAAATCATTAGAAGATATAAAAGAGGTTCTTAAAGTTCCAATTTACCTTGGTAAGATTGGCTCTTTAAAAACTGTTGGGATGGCTGCTGTTGTTACAAATAAGGGATTTCTTTGTCATCCAAAAGCAACAGATGAAGAAATTGCCCTTCTTGAAAAGATATTTAAAATTAATGTTATGATTGGAACAGTAAATCATGGTTCACCAATAATAGGAAGTGGACTTGTTGCAAATACTAAAGGTGCAATTATTGGGGATCGAACAACAGGTATTGAAATGGGTCGCATTGAAGAAGCACTAGGTTTTTTGGACTAATTTTAGTATATTAACAGAAAGAAAAATTTATATACCTCCCCTATATTATATATATTTAAATATAATTTAAAATGGATGATAATATGCCTAGAATAAGACCATATCTATTATCTTCCCGAGATGATAAAATAATCAAAGTATTCACTGATTTGGGTATGCCAAGAAATTTTGCAAAAACACTTGTATACATCTCACAAGTGGAGGAGTGTAGATCTGCTGAATTAGAACATGGTGCTAATCTTAGACAACCAGAAGTTTCAGTAGCAATGCACGTATTAACAAAAAAAGGATGGATTAAAAAAAGAGATGTAAAAAAGAAAGGAAAAGGTAGGCCGGTACATATATACAAATTAACATCTTCTCTAAATGACATAATCAAATCCTTTGAAAAGGAAAAAATGAAAGAGATAGACATTATTAAAAACGATCTTGAACAACTTAGATCTTTAATTGATAAAAGGTGAAAACATAGCTATTTGATTATTTTACCAAAATATTCGTTTTTTTTATTATTTTTAAAAAGATTTTGATCTTTTATTTATTTAAAATAAGACTTTTTTAAAGAATATAGTGTTAACACTTTATTATTTTGTTATAATCCTATAAAATGTTAAATTTAGAAAAAACAACTATTTATAACTTATATGAAAATCTAACAATGGATTTTTTTTTCAAATATTTTCGACGTAAATATTATTATAATCTGGCTCTAAATTTTCAGAGTAAAAATCAAGTCCAAAAGCAGATACAATCGAAAGAATTCTTTTAATTTGTTTCTCAGATAAAGATTTTTTCCACTTAGATAACTGTACATCTGGCTTTGTTACTATTTCATATTCTCCTTTTTGAATCAACATACTTGGAATCTTCAAATATCGATATGCTGAACGACGGACATTTTTTTCTCCAATTTCATGAAAAATACGATCTATTTCTTTTTCCCCTTCTCTAATCAGCTTCTCGTATACTACAACCGTCCAAGGGTAAGGTTTCAGATAAGACAGAGGAACAAAATTGTCTAAACACCAAGACGCTGCAATAATTTCCTCACGAGTTTTAATTTTTTTTAACCGGTTTAATAAACTATTTTCTAATCCCCTGATTTTAGAGGCTTCATCTAAAATTGTTTTGCGATTTGGATATATATCTTGATATGGTGGAAAGGTTGGATGGTATCCAAAAAAGCCTGTTTTTAATTGTGAATCAATAACAGCACAAGGATGTCTGATGATAAAAATCATACTGCGCAACTGGAATCTTTCTGCAACCCAGGGTAACAATCTGTTTAACCTTACAAATTTTACAATAAGCTTGTTACCAACCAATTGATGCATTAGTATCTCTGGACTTAATTGATGAAAAAAACCGTATCGGAGGATAATAAATTTTTTTCTCTTATCATTTTCTTTCAACGAACTACTATCATATATAGGGAGACTAGTAAAAATTTTTCTGAGATACTTTTCTCCCTTTTGCCAATCCTTAGAAGAAGGAAGATAGGTTCTTGATTGGAATCCGACTTCAAATGATTCAGGAAAATATATTGGGTTCAATGGCTCAAATAAATCTGTATATCCCGGGATAACCCTTAAAATTTTCATAAGCCAACTTGTCCCAGATCTAGGCGAACCTGTTAAAATAATAGTATCCCTTAAATCAAAATTTTTATTGTAAAATATAATTCTCTCCAAATGCTGAATAATTCTTGTAAAACTATGTTGTGATCTTAGCATTTTCCACCCATAAAATATAGGCTATGATATTCAGTTTAAATTTATGTTTTAAGTTAATATATATTATATGATCTGGCAGTATTAAAAATTATTTTCCATAATGTAATTCTTTTAAAAAATAGTTTATAAGGTAATTTTTAATAAAAAGACTTATATTTATATATATAAAAAAGTAAATATTTGTATAATTATTTATATATTCAATATTTGAGGTGTGATGGGATATGAAAATTAATAATCCCCATAAAGAAGTTGGAAAAGAATTTTGTGACACAAATGGCAAACCTATTGGATGAGTAGATAAAGCATGGAACAGCTGGAATAAATCTACTTTGAATATTTCTTTGGTCTAAAACAAATGAAAATATTAGATGCGTCTAATTCAGAGGACCATATAAACTAATATCAGTCTACAGCGACTATATCTGTGTCAAACATAGAATCTACCATTTAACATATTGATGCCCATTCCAACTCAGTTTATATATCATGTATCTGACCGGTTATTATTGATAAAATATTGGATGAATTAAGAAAATATTGGAAGCAACAAAAGTTTTAATGATAGTTAAAGAGTTTGTTTCTGAAAATATATAAAAAATATCTTTTTAGAAATTCTTTTTTCTTATATAAAAAGTTATTATATTACATTTTTTTTGTTTTTTCTTTATTATTTTATTAATAATTTTAAATAGAAAAATATAAATATTATATGATATATTATTATAGCAATCTTAATTGCTTTCACGTTAAATATTTTATATGGGGAGGTGAAGTCGTGGAGGCAGAGGTGATTAGTAAAAACATTCACCTCTGTTTTTCCTTTTACAAAAATATAAAATTACAAAATCTCAAATAAAAAGCGAAATTTTTTAAAAAATCAATTATGGGAAATTTGATATATTTTCTTATTCCAGGGTTCTAAAAAACCAGTTTTGTTAAGATATTGAAGAGCCCAGGCTAGCTCTTTATGATTCAAACCTAATCTTTTTCTTATTCTTTCGTTATTTCTGATGAAATATAAACCATTTTTAATCATGTAGTCTTTTACTTGTTCTGCGAAATCGTTTATTTCTTTTTGATTTGCTATATTCTTCACCATTACTATCTTTGTGATTACTGTATATTTATAATTTTTTGTACATTTATATCCAAAACACTTTTAAAACTTGTTGATAATCGTTTAAGTTAATGATGTATAAAATAAAAAAATGTTGTTTATTTTCAATAAATTAAAATTTACCAAAAAATACTATGTTTTAATGTGGATAAAAAAATTCCTTTTGACCAATTAGTTACAAAATCTTCATAGAAAATATTTAGTTTTTTTGTATATAAATTAAAAGTAGGAGCATTAAAGTTATTTAACCTCAATGTTTATAAGTAAAAATTCTTTGACCTTTTTTAATTCAGTCATCAAGCAAGGGAGTATTAAAAATGCCAAAATACGATCGAAATTCTCTTGAAAAAAAATGGCAAAAAAATTGGCAAGAACAAAAAATTTACTATTTTGATTTTAATAGCACCAAACCCTCCTATAGTATTGATGTTCCACCACGATACGCTTCAGGTCCTCTTCACGCAGGACATGCAGTTCACTATACACATATTGATTTCGCTGCTCGTTACAAAAGGATGAAGGGGTATAATGTTTTTTTCCCGCTATGCTTTGATGTAAATGGAATTCCTATCGAAGAACGTGTTGAACGAAAACTTGGAATTACACGTAAAGATATAGATAGACAGGAATTCATAAAATTATGCTCTGAATTTGCTGAAAAAAACATCAAAACAATGACAGATCAATTCTATTTGCTTGGAGAAAGCATGGATCCCAGTATTTATTACCAGACAAATGCAGAATACTATAGAAGAATTACACAAATTTCTTTTATTGAATTATATCATAAGGGCATTATTTACAAGGGTGAGTTTCCTGTCAATTGGTGTCCACGATGTATGACTGCGATGGCAGATGCAGAGGTAACTTATACAGATAGAACTACAAAACTTAATACCATTAAATTTTATTTTAAGGAACGCCCACCAGAGCAAATATTCAAATACCATTCAATAGGCAAAGATAAAAATGGTTCATATGTTGAAATTGCTACAACAAGACCTGAAATGCTTCCCAGTTGTCAATTAGTAGCTGTTTATCCAACAGATGAAAGAGCTCCATGGCTTGTTGGTCAAATTCTAATTGTTCCGCTTTTTAATAAAGAGGTAAAAATTGTTGAAGATGATGCCGTAGATCCAGACTTTGGATCAGGTATTGTGATGGTTTGTACAGTTGGAGATAAAGAGGATTTGAACTGGGTTTTTAAATATAAACTTCCCATTGAAATGAGCATTAACGAAGAAGGAAAAATGACTGATATATGCGGAAAATACAAGGGAATGAATATTAAAGATGCAAGAATCGCCGTAATTGAAGATATGCAAAAGCAAGGAATTCTAATAAAACAGGAGCCACTTGATCAAAACGTTGGAGTCTGCTGGCGTTGTAAAACTCCAATTGAATTTGTAAATGCAGAGCAATGGTTTTTGAAAACCACTGATTTTAAAAGAATGGTTCTAGAAAAAAGCGATGAAATGAACTGGTTTCCAGAATTTATGAAAATTCGTCTTGAAGACTGGGTAAATTCTCTTGAATGGGACTGGGTTATTTCAAGACAGAGATATTTTGCAACACCAATTCCCCTGTGGGAATGTGAAATGTGTGACGAAATCGTTGTTGCAAGACCTGAGGATTGTTATATTGATCCATCAATTGAAGAACCATATATTGATAAATGTCCAAAGTGTGGGGGAAAACTTGTTGGTTCACAGGATGTGTTTGATACATGGATGGACTCATCGATTTCACCATTATTTAATACCTTCTGGCATAGAGATAATAAGAAATTTAAAAAATTATATCCAATGTCATTAAGGCCACAGGCTCATGATATTATTCGGACTTGGGCTTTTTATACAATTTTACGCTGCAGCCTTTTAACTGAAGAAAAACCCTTTGAAAATATTATGATGGGTGGATTTATTCTTTCAGAAAATGGAACACCAATGCATGCAAGCCTTGGAAATGTAATTGATCCCTTAGAAATAATAGAAAAATACGGGTCAGATGCATTTCGATGTTATGCTGCAAGTTGTGCTCTAGGAGAGGATAATCCCTTCAGAACTAAAGATGTTGTTAGAGGTATAAAACTACTTAGGAAAATATGGAACGTTCAACAGTTTATCATAAATATTATAAAACATGAAAAACCCAAAGAAGCTAAACTAATAGATATTGATAAATGGATTTTAACAAAATATAGTAAACTTGTAAAGAAATGCACAAAACAGATGGACCATTTTGATTACTCACAAACTATGAAAGATGTTGAATACTTCCTCTGGCATGAATTTGCCGATCATTATATTGAAATGATTAAATCATCAATTTATGAAAATAAAAACACTGAAAGCATTAAATATACGTTATATACAATTGGACTTGGGATTCTAAAGCTCTTTTCACCCTTTATTCCTCATATAACTGAAGAAATTTATAGTAATATCTATCAAAAATTCGAAAAAGAAAAAAGTATTCATATCTCTAGTTGGCCAGAACCTGTTTTAATTGAAAATGAAAAAGAAAAATCTGGGGAAACAGTGAAAGAATATATTTCGCAGGTAAGATCTTGGAAGAGTAACCAAGGAATTCCTCTTAATGCACCTATAAATGCAATAGCAACATACGCATCAAAAAATCTCATTAAAAATTATAAAGAAAATGAATCAATAATAAAAACAACACTTAAATTTCCTGATTATCACAATTTTATTGAAGGTAAACCAGATATTGAGGAAAGAATAGTATCAATAAAACCAGTTTATTCTAAAATTGGTCCAACTTTTAAAAAAGATGGTAAAAAGATAATACATTGGATAAATGATAGTAAAGACAAATTAATCAAAATTATCAAGGAAAAAAAAGATATTGAATTAAAAGAAATCCCATTAATTAAGTCAGATAAAAAAGAGATGCTGATAAAGGATGGTTATATTGAAATTCAGAAAGATATAACTGTAAAAGGAAAAAAGGAAAATATAATTCTTTCATTTGATAGTTTTTATTTAGAAATAAAGAGTAAATAGTGAAAGGTTTTTTAAAATTAGACTTAATTTTTATCCTAATTTTTTTATTTGTAACAATAGTGTTTTTAGTATCGGGAATATATTTGTTAAACAAGTAAAAAGATTAGAGTATAAGTTGATATTTATTACTCTATTTCTTGGAATTATTACTTTTAGTTCTCTCCAATTGCTCTCTTTATTATCTATATCTTTTGCCTTGACTCTAATGATAAATATATCTTTTGAGGTCCAATTATGTTGATAGATTACATCCACATCTGAGTTATAAGGCCCATCCCAATCAACAACAGTTCCATCATTCCAATCAATGTAGAAATAAATTTTTTCTCCCTCAGGATCTTTTGTAGTAACTTTATAATAACCATTTTTATTCTGTTTTAATTTAGTTGGACCAATGATAGTTGGTATATCTGGTGGTTTATTTTTTACAGTTGTGAAATTCCAAAGTGGTCCCTCAATTGGTACTCCATTATTAACCCAAGCAACAACCTTCCAATAATAGGTAGTTTCATATTCCAATATTTCTGGATCATAGGTTGTTTTATTTTGACCTTGGGAAACTAGAGGAGGATCAATATTTAATCCAAAGTAAACATCATAGGTTATGGACTCACCTGGGTTTGGATCTGCTCCAGACCAAGAAAGTTTAGTATTTAAATCAACATCAGTAGCACCGTCTTTAGGGAATGGATTACTAGGTTCATATATTGGTCCATATGTTACCGTAAAGGTTGTCGGAGCCATTAAAGTTTTACTAAACGTATTGTTATTATTTGTTTTAACAATAGATCCTTTAGACACTTGTAGGTTTCCATAGTCAAAAATTAAAGGAGTTAGATAGAAGTAATCGTTATTGATACTTAGTTTATCTGTTATTGTAATATTATAAGTATTTCCATTACCGCTAATGTTGTTTAATTTAAATCTTCCATTTCGTGCCATTAAAACTGGTGATTTATATATAAGACGAGCAAAACCCTTTTTATTTCCTTTTATATGTGCATATATATCAACAATGCTTTTATTCATCAAATTTAAAATATCAACCGAAAAATTATCATATTCACAATCAGATAGTATTCCACTACTATTGTACCATTTATTACCTAGACGTAAATGAAAATCTTTTGTATTAATTCCTGTTGCGTTACGAACTATTGAGATATAAGAGATATTATACCAATCAACACCAACGCAAGCATCACATTCTATCTTACCATTGATAATACTAATATTTTCATTTGGAATCATGAAAGTTCCCTGATAAGTGCAATATGTATCATTTACATTTGTGTTAATTACTACCTGTTCACTATTAGAAATTGTCTTATATACATTATCGGCTTCAGAACAATTCATTGTTACATTTACATGACCAGTTCCATTATCGGTTTTCATTGTAATTAATATATCATATTTGGCTCCTGGTGGTTGCCGTCCAAACATTTCAAAACTACATCCGATATGAGAATAACAATTTCCCCCTTGTCCAAGGACTGGAAAATTTGTATCCCATGGAGCATATCCAATAGCATGCTTATGGGGGAATGTTATAAATCCACCAGTATCAATTGAAAGCACTCCATTTGGTTCGCCATCGGGTCCATATGGAATTGTTTCACCATTCCATTGACGAACTTGTTCTTCAATATCATTTCCAAAGTATAACCACTCAAAATCATTATGCTGATCAAACCATGTTAAATTTGGATTGCCAAACATCTCTGGGTCATTCCAACCAACAAGCTGTAAGATGACATTATTTGATAAAATTTTATTATCAAACCATTGGGTTTCATTATCCTCAAGAAATATTGGAAAACTCACCCATCCTTTTTCATTTTCATTAAATGTTGTTGATGTAGTAATTTGCCAATCATCTGTAAAACTATTGCTGCTTACATCCCATAATCTAAATCTCATTTTGCTATTATTGATAGTTAAATATCCAATTTTATCCTCTGATTCATTTTGAAAAGCTGGTACTAAAATAAAAGTGAGCGGGTCACAGTTATAATAAACAGTGTGCTTATTATGCGGACTTTTATAGTTATGTCCATGACCATTTACCCAGAGTTCAATCTGGTTATTTCTTTTAAAAAAGTCTCTCCACCAATCATAATCGTTGTAGAATCCATAACTACCAGCTGAAGGCCAGGTATGTTCGTCATCGCGTTGACCCTCATGACTAAAAATTACAGTTGTTGTATTTGGATATAAACTTGTAAGATGTTCCAACCAAACTTTTTGTCCATATGTAAGAATTCTATGTTCTCCCTTATCACCAATAAATAAAAATAAAATTCCCTGCTGAAATATTGCATGTGTTACACGAATATCATTTGTTTCGTTTAAAGATATCCAAAGGTTATTATCATAGGGTCTGGGGTGCCATCCAAAAGGGTAGTCACCCTCTCTGATATAAGAATAAACATCATGATTTCCCTGTGTAAGTATTAAAGACGCTGGAACCTGCCTATAATAACGATACTGCGCACGTTTCCAACCATCCAGACAATCATAAAGTGATAAGGCTTCATCTCCCAAAGCAACCCAGAAATCTAATTTATCAAAATTTAATGTATCATTATAGATATCATTAAATAATTCATCATATGTAAGTAGAGGATGATCTTTATTAGCCATATGAGGATCAGCAAGTAAAGCAATATTTATCTGATTTGCTGAATCATCTATATCATTTGTAACAGCTCTTAAATTTGAATGAAAATTTCTATTTAAATCAGTATCAACACTATTAAAATTATTAAAAACGTAAATACTACTACTTAAACAGGGAATAATACATGATGTAAAAAATAATATGATTATTCCAATTACTAATTTTTTTCCAAAGTTTTTATGCTTTGTCGTTTTGTATCTACCCCCCAAAGGAATATAAATATGTAATGATTTATTTTAATTTAAATCTTTACTAGATATATTAATTCATACCCAAGAAAAAAGGTAAAACCTGTTTTATTGTAAAATTACAAAATTAAAAAAATATGTTATTATTGAAATCCTATTTATAAAAATTGTTTTTTGATATTTTGTCTTGTAACATATTGACCTTTAATAGATCTGACAGAAACCCTTTTAATATTTTTAAATTTCCTTTATTTGATATTTATGATTTCCACGATAAACTTAAAAAGTAAGATGAATGAAATCCGAGGTAAACATTGTTCACCTATTGATATTGTTAGGGTTAATGACCAGATTGTGAGATTGTCATATGTCGATGGTGAGTTTCATTGGCATAAGCACACAATCCATGATGAACTTTTTTATATTATTAAGGGAAAACTAGTGATTCAATTAAAAAACCAACAAGATATAACTTTATCAGAGGGTCAAATGACAGTTATTCCTAAAGGAATTGAGCATTGTCCAAAAAGTTTAGAACCATCATATGTTTTATTGTTTGAACCTTTTGGGCTACTGTCACATGGAGATTAATTTTTTTATTTAGTTTTTCTCGATAGGTATAAATATAACATTTTTATTCGACCCCCCGAAGTGATTTAATATGCCTGATAAAAATATTCTTGCAAATCCTGCACCCCTTGGTCTAATGAGTTTTGGGATGACTACAGTTCTTTTAAACATTCATAACGCTGGATTTTTTCCAATTGGTTCAATGATTCTTGCGATGGGTATTTCTTATGGTGGAATAGCACAAATTATTGCAGGTATTCTTGAATATAGAAAGGGAAACACCTTTGGTGTCACTGCATTTACTTCATATGGTTTATTTTGGCTTAGCTTTGTATTTTTACTAATACTTCCTTCAATGTTTCCAACATTTGCAAAACCTGGGGATACCGGTCTTGGTACATATCTATTCATGTGGGGACTTTTTACTGGTTTAATGTTTATATCGGCGCTAAAGAAACCCAAGGCATTACAATTTGTATTTCTATCTTTAACAATTCTATTCTGGCTTCTTGCATTAAGCCACTTTGTTGGAAGTGCAACAGAGATAGGTCAACAAATCGGAATAATTGCTGGCTTTGAAGGTATTATTTGTGGGCTTTCGGCAATATATCTGGCTATGGCTGAAGTAATAAATGAAACCTATGGAAAGGAAATATTACCTATTGGTGGACCAACAATAAAATAGGTTTTAAATTTCAATTAATTGGTATGAGGAGGTTCCTAGACCAATCTCCTCACCATATTTTATTTGTTTTATTGGATTGATATGGCTTTCTTTTTTAAAAACATCAGGTTTCACATCATGTATTAAATCAATAGATGCCTTATCTATTGCCACTATATCATCAGAAACTAAATAACCAATATCAGGAGCAATGGGAGGTCCTGCAAATGGATCACAATCGCAGCTATTAGATATTCTTTTTAATTCATTTAAATAAATAACATTTTTGTCTTGAACACATGCTTTAGCAGAACATGCAAGAACAAATTGAATATTTGCATCTTTATATTTTAGTGAGTTAGACTCACAATTTTCAACACAAACTCCACAACCAAAACATTTTCTATTGCTAAATTTCCATGAATTATTATTGATTTCAATTGCATTAAAAGGACAAACTTCCGCACAAACTCCACAAAAAGTGCATGCGTCCTTTTGAAAAATGGGTTTACTGCCATGATGCATTTTTATTTTAGTTTCCTTTGTAACACCACCCATTCCAAGATTTTTAATAGCACCACCCATACCAGTTGCAATATGTGCTTTTACATGAGATAAAGCAAAAATATGATTTGAATTTGCAATATGCCAAGCAACCTCATAATCCCTGTTTTCTACTTTCATAAAAATGCCACTGTCATCAACAATTATATCACAACCCATCTTTTTCATGGAAAAACCATGTAATCTTGCAAGTTTGTGATAAGTAGATACATAATGTCTTAAACCTGAGTAGGCAACAGTTGTATCATAAAGATATGGATCTACTTTATTTTTTTTCAACTCGTCAACTACAAATTTTACAAAATCTGGTTTAGGGTAATATTTGTTCTTTAACTCTCCCATATGCAACTTAACAGGGACCTTTTTATTTGAAAAACTCTTAATATTGAAATTTTCAAAAGCTTCATGAAGTTTATTTAAATCTGTAAAAAAAACTACTTTTTTCAACCTATCTTCTTCTCCCATTTTTTAACTTTTACAACAGTTCCAAGAGATCCACCTGATTTGATTTCCTCACGAATACGGTTTTCATGTTCTTTAACATCAAGGGCACGATTGGCTATTTCTTGTGCTATTTCTTGAGGAACTACAACAACACCTGAATCATCTCCAATAATCCAATCACCAGTTTTAACTATTTGATTGCCACAAGTATTTTCGGCTCCAATTTCACCAAGTCCTTTAGGTTCACCTGCATTTGGAGAAACATGTTTGCAAAATACTGGGAAATCTATTTTTATTAAATCATCAAGGTCTCTTACGGCACCATCAATTACAACCCCAGAAAGATTCTTTAATTTTGCACTCCAAGTTGCAAGTTCTCCCCAAATTGCAGTTCTCCCGCCATTTACATCAACAACAATTATTTCACCCTTGTTTGCCTTATCAATTGCCTCAATAGGTTTTGCCCAATCACCATCAGTTGTTCTAACTGTTAAGGCTCTTCCTACCATATGAAAACCAAGCTTTATTGGTTTAATCCCCTGCATTGCCCCTTGTTTATGCATTGCATCACTGATATTAGGAGTTGATACTAATGAAAATGCTTTTTTTAACTCACTTTTGTCATATTTTTTAAAAAGTTCAGTTTTTATTGATTTCTTTTCAATTATTGCTTTTTTTATTTGTTGTGTTGCCTTTTTTACATCCTTTGCCTTTGTAATTGCACCACCAACAATTACAATACTTGCACCAGCATTTACAACATCTGCTGCTGTTTCACTGTTTATTCCGCCAGCAACTGCCATTGGGATTTTTGTATTTTTTATCACAGATGAAAGAAGTTTAATAGGATTTTTACCAGTCATTTGTTCATCAATTCCAACATGCATACAGAGGTAGTCGATATCCATTTTTTCTAATTCTTTTGCACGTTTTTCTTTGTCTTTTACTCCTATTAAATCTACCATTAATCTTGCTCCATATTTACGTGCTGATTTTAGTGCATCAATTATGGTGCTATCATCTGCTACTGCTAAAATACAAACTACATCTGCTCCTGCTTTTGCAGCCATTTCTATTTCAAAAGCACCTGTATCCATTGTTTTCATGTCTGCAACTAATGTTTTTTTAGGAAACATTTCTTTTAATTTTCGAACTACCTCCATACCTTCGCTTTTTATTAGGGGAGTTCCTGCTTCAATCCAGTCAGCTCCTCCGGAAATAGAATCTTTTGCAATTGCAAGAGCTCTATGCTCATTTAATAAATCAAGAGCTACTTGTAATATTGTTTTCATTCAATCCCCGAATAAACGATTATTTATTTAAATTGTGATGTTAAAGGTTTGATTTAATCAAACAAAGATTAAAAAATAAATTGAAAATGCCCAAATTGATTTTATACTCAACCTTTGAACTAATAACTATAAATTATTTTTGTTGTAATAAATTATTATTTGTATACTTGAATTAAAATAGGAGGATATTCAAATAATTTTATATATAACTATATTAATTTACTTTATATTAATTATTAAGGGAGGAAATAAAATGAGAAAAAATGTGTATAAAAAATATTTGGTATTTATGGTAGTTTTTCTTTTTCTTGGAATTGTTATACTACCAAGTATAAGTGGTAATATTAAAAAAACAAGTTTAATATTCAACGAAAATGTATTTAATAGTATAAAACCTAATAATAAATTACCTGTTTTAAATCCAAATTCGATATGGATACAGCAGGCAAAAATCCAGTCATTAGATGGTTCCGATTATGAAAGATTTGGATTTTCTGTTTCTCTTGATGGAGACTATATGCTAATAGGAGCAAATAATGCAGATTCTTCAAAGGGTTCTGCATATGTATTCTATTGGGATGGTTCAAATTGGGTTCAGGAGGATAAACTGACTGCCCCAGATGGAGAAGCAGGCGATGAGTTTGGTACATCTGTTTGTCTTTATGGAGATTACGCAATCATTGGGGCTCGGGGTGTTGGTATCAATATAGGTTCTGCATATGTGTTCAAAAGGGATGGTTCAAATTGGGTACAGGAACGTAAACTGACTGCTTCAGATGGTGAAGACTATGATGAATTTGGCATTTCTGTTGCTATTGAGGGAGACTATGCATTAGTAGGAGCACACATGGATGATGATTGGAAAGGTTCAGTGTATGTGTTTAAACGGTATGGTTCAAATTGGATACAGGAGGATAAATTGACTGCCTTGGACAGTCTCTTTTTTGGTTGTTCTATTTCTCTTGTTGGAAACTATGCACTCATCGGAGCAATGCTTGATGATGGTTTAAAAGGTTCAGCGTATGTGTTTAAACGGGATGGTTCAACCTGGATACAGGAGGATAAACTGGTTGCTTTAGACGGTGAAAGTGAGGACTTTTTTGGCTTAACCGTTTCTCTTGATGGAGACTATGCACTGATTGGAGCAGTTGGGGATGATGAATATACGGGTTCAGCTTATGTGTTTAAACGGGATGGTTCAAATTGGGTACAGGAGGATAAGCTGACTGCTTTAGATGGTGGTACTAGCGACTATTTTGGTTTTTCTGTTTCTCTTGATGGAGACTATGCACTAATAGGTGCATGTGCGGGCAAATCAGGAAATGGCTCTGCGTATGTGTTTAAACGGGATGGTTCATCTTGGGTACAGGAGGATAAGCTGATTGGTTTGGACACGGGATATGAGGACTATTTTGGTCATTCTGTTTCTCTTGATGGAGACTATGCAGTGATTGGTGCATATGGAGATGATGACGATAGGGGTTCAGCATATGTTTTCAGAGGATTATATGCAAATTTAGAATGTGATGGCGAAATTCATTGTACTAATGTTAAACCTGGAGATACTATAGAACGTAGCTTTACTGTGGAAAATGTCGGTGATGATGGCTCAAAGCTTGATTGGGAAATAACCGATTGGCCTGATTGGGGTAACTGGAACTTCATGCCTGTTTCGGGTAAATCTCTAAAACCTGAAGATGGTAAATTTACAGTAAATATCGAATTTGTTGCTCCTAATGAAGGAAACAAAGAATTTACTGGTAATATCACAGTGGTAAATAAATGGGATACTAGTGACACTGATATTGTTCCTGTCTATTTGAAAACACCAAGAAATAAAGCATTCAAAGTTGACTTTAACCATTTTAGTTGGTTGTTTGAACGATTTCCAAAATTATTTTTAAAATTAATTCGGCTTTTTTAGGAACATATCATAACATAGTTTCAATAGTTTAAGATTATAAGGTAAATATTCCGACTCAATAAAATAATGTAAAAAGAAAGATTTATACAATTATACCTAATATTTATTTTAAGATGAAATCAAAACCTAAATCTAAATATAATAAAAAATCCAAAGAAGATTTTTCCGATTTTATTAAAAAACTTGAGCTTCAGGCACTTGAAACAGCAGAAGAGAGAATTCCTCTATATTTAGAAGTAGGTTTAAAGGATGCAAGTATGATTTTAGATGTCGGATGTGGCTCAGGTATGGTTACCCGCGATATTGCTCATTTAACAAAGGGAAAAGTTATTGCAATTGATGACTCAAAAGATATGATAAAAGTAGCAAAAGATGTCTTAAAATTATATAAAAATGTTGAACTCAGGATTGGTGATGCTGAAAAATTACCGTTTGATGATAACACCTTTGATATTGTTACATGCAATTTACTTTTAATGTGGGCAAAAAAACCTCAGAAAGTTATAAATGAAATGGCACGTGTTACAAAACCTGGTGGAACAGTTCTTGCAACCCTTGAACCAGACTATGGCGGTAAGCTGCATTATCCAGAGCATCCAAAAGTTGATCCCATTTTTGCAGGTAAAGCAATAAAAAGTAAGGGTGGAGACCCTCATATCGGAAGAAAACTTCGTCTTTTATTTGTTAGAGCAGGTCTTTTTACAAAGGTTGGAATAGGTAATAACCGTATTTGGAGTTGTATTGAAGATAGAGATTACTACTTTCATGCAAGAGATTTTTATGTAAAGGCATTGAAAGATGCTGGTCTTTCTCAAGAAGAAATTGATAAATGGGAGTATGATTATCTTAAGTCTCTTGATGAAGGAGTTCAATTAAATTTCTTTCCACAGTTTTATGCAATTGGTAAGAAACCAATGGCTTAATATAACAAAATAAAATCTACTTTTTTGGTTTTTACATGTCTGCAGAAATTATTAATGGACGAGAAATAGCAAAAAAACTAAGAAGTAACATTTTAAAAGAAGTTGAAATGCTTAAATCTAAATATAAAATAGTTCCAAATATTACTACCATTAAAATTGGAAATGATCCTTCTTCCAATCTTTATTTAAAACTTAGGTCAAATGCATGCAAGGAAGTAGGAATTAATACAAATATAATAGAATTTGATGAAAATGTATCTGAAAGTAAGCTTCTACAGTCGATAAAAAATTTAAATCAAGATAAAACTGTTCATGGAATTTTTATACAATTTCCAATACCTAAACATATATCTCAAGATAGATTGATTAATGCACTCAATCCACTAAAAGATGTAGAAGGGTTGCACCCTCAGAATCTTGGTAATACTTTACTTGGAATTGAAGATATTATTCCAATTACACCACTTGCTGTTTTAACTATTTTAGATTATGCTAAAGTAGAGCTTAAAGGAAAGGATGTCTTAATTGTAAATCACAGCACTATTGTCGGAAAGCCTCTTGCAATTCTTTTACTTAATAGAAATGCAACTGTTTCGGTTTGTCATGTCTTTTCAAAGGATTTGAAAAAATTTTCAAAAAATGCTGAAATCTTAATTACTGCTGCTGGAGTTCCAAAACTAATAAAAAAAGATTTTGTAAAACAGGATGCATTTGTAATTGATATTGCAATAATAAATACAACAGAAGGTATATGTGGCGATGTTGATTTTGAAGAAGTAAAAGAAGTTGCTGGAAAAATTACACCAGTTCCTGGTGGAGTTGGGCCTGTAACAGTTGCTTGTTCTCTTAAAAATATGATAAAAACATTTAAAAATTGTCTAGAGGAAAAAGATGAATAAATATCGTTTTTTCTCTTTTATTTTTTTAATTGGTGCATTAATTTTTTTTGTAATAGGTTTTTTACAAGAAGATATTGAAGGCGGAATTTTTATTATTTTCCCCTTTATTTTTGGATCAGGAATCTTTGCATTGATTGGAATTATTTTTATCTTTATTGCAATAATTCTGTTTTCATTTGGATTTGTTAGTGAGGCTCAACCTTTTGAGAAATATCCATATGAAAAAGAGGTTCCATCTGAACAAAAGAAATCGATAAAGGGTGGTGGGGTAGTGCTAATTGGCCCTATTCCTATTGTATTTGGGTCATCCTGGAAAATAGCAGTTGTTTTAATGATTCTTGCAATAATAATTATAATTGTTTCTCTTTTTGTATTTAGAGTTATTTATTTTTAAATTTCGCTTTTATTGAAGAGATAACTACCGATACCCATCATAATTGCACAGAAAATAAAAACTATTGCAAGATCAAATAACGGGTGAAATGCGTTATTAATTCCAGTTAAACTTCCTCTAATGCCATCGACCATGAAAAACAAGGGATTTGCAAATGATAATTGAACAAGTATTCTTGGTATATTTTCATTAGTTGCAATAGGAAAAAACGCAGTTGAAAGAAAAAAAAGTGGTAGAATTAAAAGATTCATAATAATTTGAAAACCTTGGAAATCCGACATTTTTGAGGCAACTGCAAGGCCAAAGCCAACTGCGGCAAATGCAATTACTATCATAAATACAATTGTTAAAATGAGACCAGGAATGCTAACAGGTCTTACACCAAAACCCATTGCAATTGCAAGTATTATAAAACCTTGAATTAATGCAGTTGTTGCACCGCCTAAAGTACGACCAAAGATTATTGAAAATCTACTAATGGGAGCAACTAAAACTTCCTGTAAGAACCCAAATTGTTTATCCCATAGTACAGCAATACCTGTAAACATAGATGAAAAAAGAATAGACATTGCAACAATTCCAGGTGCGATAAAGGTCATATAATCCCCACTCATACCTGTAATATTTGCACCTCTCAGACCTGACCCTAAAATAGCTAGGAAAAACAATGGTTGAATAAATGTTGCAACAATACGACTTTTTGACCGAACAAACCGTTTCATCTGACGTAGCCACATGATATAAACTGCCTGCAGCTCAATTCTTTTCATTATCTTGTCCTCCTTTTATATGCTTTCATAGCTTCCCTAAAAGGGGATACTGATTCATTATCGCGTATTGTGCGGCCAGTGTAAGATAAAAATACATCATCAAGTGTAGGTTTTCTAACACTTATTGATTTGATCTTTTCATTAAGAGTTTGAGCAATTTCTATTAATATTGGTATTTTTTCTTCTCCCTTTTCAACACCCAGAGATAGATTTGAATCATATTGCTTTGTTTTTTTAATCCAAGATTCTGATTTTAATCTATTTAAAAGTTTATCATTATTTGAGCATATCAGGGTAATTACATCATTGCCAATTGAATTTTTCAAATTTTCAGTTGAATCAATAACAAGTATTTTTCCATGATCAATTATACCTACTCTATCACATAAATTGTCTGCTTCATCCATGTAATGGGTTGTTAAAAAAATAGTAGTTTGCTCTTCTTTATTCATCTTTTTAATATATGCCCAAATTGCTTGCCTTGTTTGAGAATCAAGACCAAGGGTGGGCTCATCAAGAAACAAAACAGTTGGATAATGCATAAGACCTCTAGCAATTTCTAGTCTTCTCTTCATACCACCTGAATAATATTTTACAAGATTGTTTTGTTTATCTTCAAGATCTACTAGTTTTAAAACCTCATTAATCCTAGTTTTTCTTTTTTCTCTATTAAGTGCATACATTCGTGCATGAAAATCAAGGTTTTCTCTACCAGTAAGTTCAGTGTCAAGAGCTGGCTCTTGAAAAACAATTCCGATATTTTGCCTAACATCATCCTTTTTTTTATTAACGTTGAAGCCTGCAACTTCTGCTAAACCGCTTGTGGGATGAAGCAAGGTTGTAAGCATCTTTATTGTAGTTGTCTTACCTGCCCCATTTGGGCCTAAAAATCCAAATATTTCTCCTTTTTTAACGACAAAAGAAATATTATCAACTGCAGTAAAACCATTAAATTTTTTTGTAAGATTTTCTGTTTTAATTATATCCAAAATGTTTTTTCTCCTTTGGATGCTATCAATATAGATGATGTTAATAAAATTATCCAAATTTTAGGGGAGTTTTTATATATAATTATTATATTGAACATCCATATTAGTGTTTAAAGGGGTATTATTTCGGCAATATGTGATAGTTTTTCACATACATTTTATATATAACAAATCAAATATAGGTATGAAAAATCGGAGAGGCATATTATATGAGAACAAAAATAGTATCCATAATTATAATGACGCTTTTAATAACTACTGGATCTATCGCTGTTGCTGACTGGGACGAAGGAGATGATTATAAGATGCATTGGCCACAACTACCAGATCCTAATGGTTGGGATGTTTATTCAACTGCAGGATTGTCCCAATGGCCCTGGGTAAGCTGCGCAGACGACTGGCAATGTTCAGAATCAGGATTTATAACAGACGTTCACTTCTGGGGATCATGGCTTGGAGACATTGTTGGCACAATTAACCATTTCGTAATTTGTATAGCCAAAAACATCCCTGCAGAACAAAACCCAAATGGCGATTGGAGTTGCCCTGGAGAAACATTAGTCGAATGGGAGATATATGACTGGATCGAACGTGGTCCGTACACTGGAAATCAAGGATGGTATTGGAGTTACTCAGAACAGTGGCAGCCTGATGATCATCAGCTCTACTATCAGTACAACGTTTTTCTAGATGAATCACAGTGGATCTGGCAGGAGCAAGGAGAAATCTACTGGTTATGCATCTCTGCGATAGTGAATGAAGAACCACCAAACCAGCCGTTATGGGGCTGGAAATCTACGTTTGAAGATCCGCAATTCATGGATAATGCAGTTTGGGGCTTATGGTATGAATTATATTGGTTGCCAATGTATTTTCCAAATGGGATGGCAATGGATCTTGCCTTTGTAATAACTGGTTTTAACCCTGAATCTTGTGATCCAGTTGTCGATGTATGGAAATATGTGTGGGATCCTTTTAATGAAGATTGGGTTGCCCCTAGTACTCCAGGTGAAGCATTAGAATTACCAATATGTTCAACTGCAGAATTTAAGCTCGTTATGAACAATGTTGGAAATGCAGATCTTAACGATGGAGCTATTGATGATTTGATGTTAGGAGCTGGCCTAGAATATATCGATGCAGATCCTGAACCCTCATCTGCTGAATATGTAGATCCTCATTGGTTACTAAAATGGGATAACCTTGATTTACTAACCGATGAGACCAATGAGATTAAAATCAGAGCAAAAGTTGTAGGAGAACATTGTAGCGTTTATTACCAGAAAGAGGAGTATATCATCTACTGTAACTGTGGTTATTCTCTTTGTGACTGTCCCCCACAGATTGGTGAACGATATATATATATTCATGCTAAAAATTTTGCACCACTTAAACCAAGCATAGATGGACCACCAACTGGAAATCCAAATATAGAATATAAATTTAAATTCAAGACAGATGATCCTAATCCATGTGACAGCATTAAATATATTATAGACTGGGGAGATGGTAATACGGAAGAGACAGATTGTGTTCCATCTGGTACACAATTGGAAGTAGGTCATACATATTCGACAAAAAAAACCTATACCATAAAAGCTAAGGCGCAAGAATGCCCAGATGGTTTAATTGGCCCTGAAGAAACATTTTCAATCGATATTAACCCTAGAACCAGAGCATATATTAACATACCATTCATTGAGTTTCTTAACAATCATCCAAATATCTTTCTGATTCTAAGACTATTATTACGATTATAACATTAGTCCACAACCTTCTCTCTTCTTTTTTTTTAGTTGTATAGAGATGAAATCAGTTTAGAAAATTGTTGTTTTTCTAAAAAACCAAATATTTTCAAGGTTTGAAAGGTAATGACACACGATACTTTAAATAAGATAAAATTTGGACTTGGAATATATTCCCAATTCAACAAATAATGTTTTATATAAAGTAAATATATCACATGATGAACTCTTTATATCTTAGGAAAAATGAAGATATGCATGGAAAATATATTCTTGCGTCTATTATCGTTCTATTAATTCTTAATTTTTCTATTGGAGTCATGAGTGAGATGGAATGGAGCGAGCATAGTGATATTAAGACTGCAAAAGAGGCAATATGCAAGGTAATTGGGATGCCCTCACTTGTACTCAGTATCGAATGTTCTGCTACAAGAAATCCTATTTTAGAAAATGTATGTGAATGTTTAGGGGATTTGCCTGGTGGTGGCTGCTATCATGAAGATTGCTCCTTAGTTACACCTCCATCATTAAGAGAAGGTAATCAAATAAGGGTATTCCATAAGGGTTAATTCATGTTGAAGAGACAGAAGAATCTGCTCAGCCTTGCTTTAAAAAATCTTTATAAATACAAAACTAGGACGGTAGTAATTGTACTTAGTCTAACAATTGCAATCACATTTTTGAGCTGTATTGCTTTTGTAAAAAGTGGTCTTGAAAAAGAAGCTGCACTCTCTGCAGAGTTTGCACCTGATATTACCGTTCAGTTCCTCCAGGCAGGTAGACAGACCTTTATTCCTATGACCTATGAAAACCAAATAAAAGAATTTCCAGGTGTTAAAAAGGTGAATCCACGAGTTTGGGGGTACCTGGAAGAGGGTGGAAATATCTATACGGTCATGGGTTTGGATATTGCCAATACTACAATTCCTCCTGAAATACAAATGAGTATATATGATGGTAGATTTTTAAATCCAAATGATCGTAATAATTGTGTTATTGGTGTGCTGTTTGCAAAAGAATTCGATGTTACCCTTGGAGATACTCTTCAGCTCTCGCCCTCCTTGCAGGGCAGTTGGCATAATTTTACTGTTATTGGTATATTTACAATGGCAGTTACATTATATACAGCTGATCTATTGATTACAGATGTTTACAGTGCTAGGGATTTTTTTAATATCTCAGATGATTACGCAACTGACTTAGCTGTTTACACAGAGTCAGATGTTTTAGCAAGTGAAGTTGCAGAGAAACTAGACGATATTCAGAGCGACGAAGGTGATATAAGAGTGCTCACCCGAAAATCAGTGAGAGATGCCTTAATAACAGCATATGGTGCCAGATCAGGATTTGCAACCTTGATGTGGTATATTGTGCTTATATCTGTGATATTAATCAGCTGGAATCAAAGTACCGCAGTAGCTCAGGAAACCAAAAAAGAAGTTGGTCTTTTAAAAGCTCTGGGATTTTCTACTTCGAACATTTTGGAAATTCGAATAATCGAATCTTTAATCCTTGGTTTGTTGGGTGCTACCATCGGGATATTCATAGGTATTGTATATGATGTCTTCTTAGGTGCTCCGATTATAACGGAGTTTATGATTGGTTGGGCGAGTGAGTATCCTAAAATCGCTCCTCCAATTCATGTAGATATTGGAACATTACTTTTCGTTTATATTATCAGTGTATTTCCACTAATAATAGGTACATTTATTCCAGCTTGGAGAAATGCAGCAACTGAACCTATGGAGGTCCTGAAACGTGGTTAAAATAAGGACCGAGAGACTTACAAAAAAATTTAAGAGCGAGCTAGAAGTAAAAGCAGTGGACAATGTCAGCATCACCCTCCCAGAGAACAAAATCATTTTAATTGCAGGTCCTTCAGGATCAGGAAAAACTACACTGCTCAGTCTTTTAGGTCTTCTGCTCAAACCAACAAGTGGTAAAATATGGTATGAAGAGGAAGAAGTCAGCCTTTACAGTGATAGATGGCAGACATTTTTAAGAAGAGAGAAGATAGGTTTTGTTTTCCAGCAGTTTTATCTTGAACCTAGTTTTTATGTATGGGAGAATGTAGCACTCCCTTTGCTCTGCCAAGACACAACTGAAGATGAACGTTATGAAAGAACAGAGAAAATTCTTAACAAGCTTGGACTTGATCACAGGATAAATTTTCCAGCCTATCAGTTAAGTGGTGGAGAACAACAAAGGGTTGCAATTGCTCGAGCCTTAGTAACAAATCCAGAGCTGATTATCGCAGATGAACCAACCTCTTCGATTGATGAGAAAAGCGCCAAGAAGGTTGTTGAGATCTTTTTTAATCTGAGAAAAGAAAAGAAGAGTATTGTCGTTGCATCTCATGACCTTCAGGTTTGGAGTAAAATCGCAGACTTGATATATTATATTGAGGATGGAGTCCTCAAATACTCTAAAGAGAGCGGGAAAGATAAGGTGAAGTTGTGATTCTAACTCTTGGTACAGCCCTAATTTTAGGTCTATCTATATTGACAGTTATCGTTGGATTCTACATATGTATTCCAGCCTGGAAAATTAGGAATTACCGTGGTATGGCAATTGAAGAACGATACGAAGCGCAAAAATTATTTTACATGATTTCTGGTTTTGTAATTATCATATTTTCTATCAGGGTGTTTATTTTTCCTATTTACTTCTTAACACTCCAGGAATTGATCCCAATGCTCGAAGGTGCTATGTGTTGGTACGGTGTTCTTAATGCAAATAATCCATATGGTTTTATCAGCTTCCTGTTAAAATTGTTTGTTCCTTTTGTGTATTTATATTGGATTGTTTTTGATATTTCGAATAAAAAATGCAAGACAGAGCCGATGATAGGGAATCTGGCAAAACTCTATATCATTATTTTCCCATTGCTTTTAATAGAAAGCGTTTTTGATATAGTTTATTTTGGCGGGCTAAATCCAATAGAAGTAACCTGTTGTAGAAGCGCTTATATTAATGAAGCAATTGGTATATGTCCATTTTGCTACTTTGTGAAATTTGCTTTTTTTGAATTTATTGGATTAATCCTTTTAGGTTTTTCAACTGCATTTACCATTTATTTTTTCCTATTAAAGAGGCATTTAAAGGATAAGGAGACAAAAGAAGGAATATCAAATGTAACTGATTACCTTAAGATCCTTGCCATTGCACTTGCACTTCTTGGCCTCTTGTTAATCGTATATCAAAGATTGCTATAGAAGGATTTTACTATAATATTTATTAGCGTTATCTAATAATTACCATAACCTAGAAAAACTATTAGATGTATTCAGGAACATTATTTGGGGAAATATTATGGTTAAGGATCTAAAATCAAAGGTTAAATATAGATTTTTACGGCAAATTCCCCTCATCCTAATTATATTTTTATTAGGGAGTATTATTCAGCATACTTCATATATTGTTCAAGCCGATACTGTTGTTTGTCATAGATGTGGAATGGTATGGGAGAAAGATAGAGCTATTATTGTGAGTGTAAATAATCAAAACTGGTATGAATGCTGTCCTATCTGTGCTTTAATGGATATAATACAACATGGAGA
>CAYFVP010000053.1:0-22023 GCA_964346655.1 uncultured Thermoplasmatales archaeon | reverse complement strand
TACCTCCATATAGTTTTTCCATATTATATCACCTCAAGAGTGCTTATAATGGCAATAAGCACTTTAGGATTATTTCAGAAAAAGAGTTCTACTACCATCATAGGTAACATTTTTCTAAGAGGAGTATATTTTACCTCTTTTTGATAATTATAAATATTCCTTAATGTTTTTCGACAAATCACACTTGTACAATTAAAGTTACCGATCTCAGTTGACATTACAGCTATAAATAAATCATATGAGGGAAATACTTACAACATTATTTCCTCTTAAGATAATAGTCCCAAGTCTTCTCTTATTTTCCTCATATGTTTCTTCAACGTCTATCAAGACCATATTCATATATTCATCATAACCTGTTAATTTCCCTTCAACAAGTCTTCCGTCCTTTAACAAAAGAGATAATTTCTGATTCAAGGCTTTTTCTAGAACATCTAAGGGTAATGCCATAAGGAAGGTGAATTAAGTTTACCTTTTTAAATTATTCCCTATTAAAAAATGGTAAAAATTAATATACATATGTTTATTACCAAAATGCCGTAGTTTGGGGAGGTGATAATCTATGGCTGATGAGTATAATGTGCATGTAGTGGGAGTAGGCACAATTGGAGAACCTTTAATAGGCTTATTATGTGATGCCCAAGAGGATCTTGGAATTGATGAAGTTACTTTTTATAAACATAGTCCTATTTTAGAAGATAGACCAAAGTTGAAAGGTTTAATCAATAGAGGCGCAAATTTAGCAGTTAGTGATGCTAAAATTAAAGATTTTCAAGAATTAGGAATAGAACCAATGTATGAGGCAGAGGAAGCAATAAAAAGGGCTTCTGTTGTAATTGATTGTACTCCAAAAGGTACAGGTCTAATGAATAAGGAGAAATATTACAATAAATACAAAAATAACACAAAAGGATTTTTGGCACAGGGCTCAGAGTTTGGCTTCGGAAAAATGTTTGCTGTTGGTATTAATGACGAAGCAATCACTCCTAAAGATAAATTTATTCATATTGTAAGCTGTAATACACATAATATAGCAGTATTAATCAAAACACTTGCAATAGAAGGAAAAAAAAATAATCTTAAAGAAGGTAAATTTCTTTGTATTAGAAGAGCAAATGATATAAGTCAAGTAAAGAGTTTTATCCCATCACCAGAAGTAGGAAGTCATAAAGATGAAAAAATGGGAACCCACCATGCAGTTGACGTATATCATTTATATAAAACTCTTGGTATCGATCTAAATGTTTTTTCTAGTGCTCTAAAGGTTAATTCCCAGTATATGCATTCTATATGGTTTGATATGAAACTTGATAATAAAATATCCAAGGATGAAGCAATTCAAAGATTTATTAATAATCCACGAGTTGCTGTGACTCAAAAAAAATCAGCAAATATAGTTTTTTCGTTTGGACGAGATCATGGTCATTATGGAAGAATTCTTGATCAAACAGTGGTTGTTTTACCTACAATTCATGTTTTAAATGATAATGAAGTAATAGGATTTTGTTTTACACCACAGGACGGAAATTCAATTCTTAGTAGTATAACTGCAACAGAACGTTTTTTATATCCAGATGATTATGAGGAAAAACTTAATGTTTTAGGAGCATTTTTATTACAGGAAGTATAAAATAAACTATTTTAATTTCCTTTTCATAAACCTTTTCGTAAAAGATCTTTGATAATATGACTCACGAAAAAAAGGTTATACGTGATCCAATTCATGGTGATATAAAATTTGAAGGATTAGTTCTTGATTTAATTGAAGCACCAGAGCTTCAAAGGTTATACAACATCAAACAACTTGGTTTTGCTCATCTTGTTTTCCCTGGTGCTCATCATACCAGGCTTGAACATTCTCTTGGAACCTATTATATGGCCTTAAAGGTCTCAGAAATACTCAATTTAAAAACAAATGATAAAGAAGTTATTACATGTGCAGCATTGCTACATGATATAGGACATGGACCGTTTTCACATACTCTAGAATTCGTTTTAAAGGAACTTCTAAATGTTGATCATATAGATCTAACTGAGAAATTAATTCTTGGTAAACACACCATTTTTGATGAAAGAGAAAGAAATTTAATTGCATCAGAAAGTGTGGTAGAAATTCTTGAAAAAAAATGTATAGACAAAAAGAAAATAATAGATATTATCAAGGGAAAGATAGATAAAAAACCATATTTAAGTCAACTTTTAAATGCTCCAATTGACGTTGATCAACTGGATTATATTGTACGGGATGCATATTATACAGGTGTTGCTTATGGAATGATTGACATTGAGCGATTTTTACAGACTTTAATAATTAAAAATAACAATTTAGCAGTTAGAAAAAAAGGCATTGGAGTTATTGAAAATATCTTAATGGCTAGAACATTGATGTATTCATCTGTATATTTTCATAAAACAGTTCGTATTGCTGAAATCATGCTTTCAAAAGCTATTGAGATGTTAAATAAAATAAAACCTTTTGAACTTTTTAAAATGACAGATGGAGAGCTTCTAAACAAATTAAATAAAAAAGGCGTATATCAATATGAAATTGCTACCCGAATTAAATATAGGAATTTGTTTAAACAGGCATATTTGGCATCTAAAGAAGATTTTGATGAAGAAGAGATTAATATTATTAAAAAATTAGAAAACAGTGACTATAGAAGAAAAAAGGAACAAGAACTTGAAGAACTTTTAAATATTCCCCAAGGTCATGTAATAATTGATGTACCTTTTCAAGAATTATTTCAAGCTGAACCCAGGATATTTAAAACAGATATCCCAATAATTGATGGAAATAATGTAAAATCATTTGATGATTATACCCCTATGGCAAAGGCAGTAAAATCCAGATCTATTCCTGATTGGATTATAATGATTGTTACAGACGATAAATATCGAGAAATTGTTTCAAAAAAATCAGAGAAAATACTTTTTGGATAGTTTTTAAACTCTTGGTGCAAATCTTGTTTTCCAAAGTAATGAATTCATTCCAACAAAATAAACAATTGCAAATACAAGTATTATTATAACTTCTTTTGAACCTATTATTGGAATTAAAATAAGTGGTAAAAGAAATATTGTAATAATTTCTTCTAAAGCCATATCTATTATTGCCTTTTTTCTATTCCATATCCTCTTCTTTGTTAATTCAAAACAAAAGTAAATAGCCAAAAATGCAAAAAGTGCAAATAATATTACAGTTGTTATATTAAAAGTAAATTTGTAGACAATATAACCACCTACTGCTAATCCTGCAAGTTTTAGTCCCCATGGATATATTATCGATTTACCCATGTTAAAGGTATTTCCATCAAATTTTGTTCCAAGTTTAGTAAGTAAGTTTATTTCATTTTTTAGCTCTATATCTTTTATTTCCCCTTCTACTCCTATTTCAAACCATTGGAGTAAAATGATATAAAGAGCAATTAAGATAATGAGTTCATTGAATTCTTTTGCTACAAGAAAGTAAGAGAACAAAGAAAGAGATGTAAAACATAGAGATATTGGTATAACATCCCAAAATGATACTTTTGATATTCCACTATTATAGATCATTCCACCTATTAAAAATAGGGTTAAAAAAGACATTGCATAGAATTGGTTTCCATTACTATATCTTACTAATAAAATTGCGATAAACGTTGAAATAACTATTCCAATAGATATTACTTTTAGGGCAGTTTCCTTTTTTATTATATTTGCTACAAGAGGGTGATGAAGTTTATTTTGATCCATAATATCCCACCCCATCAATGTATCCATTATAGTATTATGACCAAATGCCATGTGATGAGCCAAAATACTCCATAATGCTAAAACTAAAGTGTTCCATGTAAATAGACCGCCGCCTGCTAAAAGGTATGGAATCATTACAAGCATGAATACAGCAGCTGCAGTCTGCGCTCTAAATATACGCAGCCAATTTATAATTTTTTCAGGCATTCCCAATTAATTACCCCAATCAATTTTTATCTTATTATTGGCAATCATCAAAATAATATCCATTTATTTAAACGTATTGTAAAAGAAAAATTAAAGTAATATAACCTAAACTTGTGGTCGAAAATATGTTCCCCACAATATTTTGTTCCAGATAAAGAGCCATGTAATCACAAATAAAATAACAATAATTGGCAAAAATGGATGTATAAAAACATATATCATACTAATAAATAATATTGATGTAATTTCTTGTAAGGCAAAGTATGGCTTCATCTTTTCTCGATTGGATGATAATCTTTTAAACATTAGCAATCTTACAATAAAATTTAAACCAAAAAAAATTAACGCAAATATTTTCAAAGTTATTTCAACATTCTCTAAATATAAAATGTAAAAAACAAGAATATACATTATTATTTTAATAAATTCATTTAATAAATAGAACTTGGTAATATTTGTAGCTCTATCATTTTTAAATTTTAATCCTAAAGCTCTTGGGACATTAACAATATCACCTTTAATGTCTTTAAGATCGGCTTCTATAATGTTTAAATATACTCCATTTAAACCTATAACTATTGCAGACAAAAATACTCTGTAATCAAAATTTACTATAAATGACATGCTTGCTAGTACCACAAAGCCGGCATACATTTGACCAATTACGTTTATAAACATATTTGATTTGTTATATTTGTTATACAAATATGCCAGTGAATATGCAGCAAGAAAATATCCAATTGTTGTAACCTTTGGAGACATACTAAGAACCAATATTGCAATTATTATAAAAATTGAAAATTCAATTTTTTTTGCAGTTTTCAATGATATAGTACCAGAAACTAATGGTTTATGAGAACAGTAATCAGCTGTTTTATCAATCTTTAAGTCTAGTCTATCATTATTGTAGCATCCCCATAAATGGGATAATATACCAATCGCAAATAATCCAATTATTATTCTATAATCAAATTGAACACCATAAAGTTTAGAGGTAAACAAATATGAAAGAATAAAGATAAGGGCTAGTATTTCAGCATTAAAGATTCGCCCTAGACGTAGATACTCTTTTAATTTATTAACCATACAATCCTAAATTTTAATTTTTAATATTATAATGTATCTCATTGCTATTTTAATTAGATATAAGAAGTTTGTGTATAATTTATAATTTTAAATTTAAACGTTGTAATAAGGAGAGAATGGGGAAGATTGAAGGTGGTGAGGAGAGATTTTTGTAAAAAAAATCTGTATATCTCCCCCATTCGCATAAAATATATGGAGAAAGAGTATATAAATTTTATTATACAAATATCTTAATTTACTAAAATATTTCTGTTTTTATGTAATAAAACAGTAATTAATTTATTAAATTTTAATTTAAATAATTATTATAATATATAATATAATTTTGAATAACCTCATTAATATCGTGTTAGACTAATATTTATAAATTCAATAACTTTAAAATGCATTGTATTTTCTCTATATGGCAAGTATTTCATATCTTCCATTTTAGCCTTTTTTGAGAGCATTGCTAGTTAAGGAATACCAAAAAAATTTAATAAACCAATGGTTGGTTTGTTAAGTAGAAAAAAGATATGATAGATTAAACAACTTGCATAAACTGAGCCACCGATTACAACCGTAAAGTAATAAATAAAGCATCTTTTTGTAGGAAAAGCACCTCTCTTTGGTTTTAGTATTAGTAATCCTATAACTGGTATTCCAATAACAAGAGCAATTGTAATATAGTAGCCTAAAGAATATAATAGTATAAGTGGGATTAATAGAATTAAATGGAGTATTGTAAGAATTTCTATAGAAATTTTTGCTTTATTAAGTCCTATCCAAACTGCAAAAGTCTTAGTTCCACTAGCTTTATCATAAGAGTAATCACTTATATGATTCCCAACTTGGCCAACGGAGCTCCACACTCCAACAGAAATTGCAACTAGCCAACTAATCAGGCCAACAGATCCTGCAATTATTGAGCCCCATATAACATAAGAAAAAAATCCTAAGAAATGCCATATTATATCCAGTCCTGGTCTATTCTTTGTTCTCAAAGGTGAAGCAGAATATCCCCATCCTAAAAAAAGTAAAAAGGTACAAAATAGGAAAACCTCGAATTTATATAAGATTGAAACAACTAATGGAACAATTATAAACGTTATATTAAGAATAATCCCAGTATGTTTTGAAATTTTTCCAGAAGCTATTGCATTGATATGCATTCTTCTCGGATTTTCTCTATCAGAATCTGCATCATAATAGTTGTTCAATGTAAAAGTAAACGACATAACAAAGAAGGTGGAAACTATAAAAACTAATAGAGGAATAATATAACTAGATAAATCCAAAGAGGACATTCCCAATATAAAACCGCTAAAAGAAATCGCAGACCATGCAATTACATCTTTTATTCTAATAAACTCTGTTAGAAATATTAAAACTATATTTTTATTGTTTTTATTATTCATGATATTTACCAAATTCTAAAGTAAATAATTTAGGTTGTATAGTAAAAATTCTTTATGTATTTTGCTAAACTAAAAATTTCATTTAGAAAGCATGAATCTTGAGAAGAATTCTTAAATAATAAAAAAAGATATCCTAATTATATAAACATTAGAATAATAATGTACTATTGAAAATTATATCGAATTAGAAAACCTCATATAATATCAATCTGTTTAATATCAGATGAAAAACAGAAATGCTCATATTAGAACTATTCCGCAGAATATAATTCCTAAAGACGACGTGTTTCATGAATCAAAAAACAATTTTAATATTGAATGGTGGTATTTTGAGGCATTTTTTAATAATAAATATAGTACTGTTATAAGTTTTACAAATTCTTTCAAAAATCTTATTGGTTTTCCAACTATTGAGATATATAAAGATGGTGCATTTGAGGGACGAGCAATAAAACGATATCTACATCATGATTTTCAGATATCAAAAAATCTCCCTTCAATAAAATTACTTGATAATAAAATCATCGAGTTTGATCAAGAAAGATATAATACTAGAGGCGAGTGGGTTTATAATATTTCCCTAAAACTGGATGATCACGAAATTAACTTAGAGTTTATTGGTATAACTCAAGGATGGAAAATTGAATGGGTAGGAGAGAGTTGGATTGTTGCATTACCAAGAGCATCTGTAACTGGTGAACTTGTGGTTCATGGGAAAAAAATACCTGTATCTGGTAATGGATATCATGATCATAACTGGTTCAGTAACCTATCAATGGTTTTTAACGTATGGGGGTGGTATTGGGGCAAAATAATTAGTGAGACTTTAAATGTGACCTGGGCAAATATGGTTAAGAAAAATTCCAGAGGAGAATTGATGGCTGTCGTTAATCAGAAAAATAAAGGATATTTTACAATTAATCCAGAAAATATTAATTTCAAACCTGATAAATTTATTCGTAATTACGGTAGAAAAATGCCAACAAGTTTTACTATTCAGATCGATGATATTGTTAATAATATACCTATTAATATAGATGTCAAGATGATTGTAAAGAGTATTCATAGAAGATACAAAAACCTGTTAATTGCTCCTTATTGGAGATATCATATAGAGGCAAAAGGTTTTATCTCATTTGGCTCAAATAGAGAAAAGGTGAATAGAACCCAGATTATGGAGTTTTTCCGTTTGATCTAGTTAAGAAAAATATAATTAATTTCCTAACTTTCCAGTTGAATATTTTCTACCTTTCCAGATCACTTCTTTTCCTGACATGGTTTTATAAGCAGAATTTGTAAATATTCCCATTATGATAATTCCACCGAGGAATAACGATAAAGGGGAATATCTTGCCGTACCAATATGATATACTTTTTGAACATATACTATTGAAAATATTGAGACTAACCAGGTTATAAGTGCAAATATTGATAGATAAATCCATAGAGAGGATCGGAAAATTAAAAATAATAGAAATGAACCTATCATTGTAGAAAAAGGCAAAACAAGCAAATCAAACATTACAAATAAAAATATTAAAAGTATTAAAATTTGAAGGGATTTTGATTTTATTTTTCGTTTTTGAACAAATCCTGGAAAACTGTTTTTACTCCATCCTTCCCATATTTCACTAAAATTTTCATACATTCTAAGATTGATCATAGTTTGAGCATTTGCATATCCAATTCTAAAACCATGGCTTTTTATCAGTTGAGCAATTTCAATATCATCTGCAATACGTCCCTTAATGGTTTGATAACCGCCCACATCATCAAAAGTCGTATGTTTTATCATGATAAAAGGTCCACTAGCTGTGGCAACCTTACTTTTTGGATCATTAACTTTGGCTAAAGGAGTTCCAGCAGGTATTGCTCCTAAAGGAATAGGTTGAATAACTTTCTCCCAGAAAGATTTGCATATATGGCTTGGTGCCAAACTAAGCATATTTAGTTTGTTTTTCAGAGCAAATTCCATAGCTCTTTGAATAAGAACCGGATCATAATAGGTGTCTGCATCAATAAAAAGAAGCCATTCCCCTTTTGCAATTTTACTACCTTGTTGTAGAGCAAAAGGTTTTCCTATCCAATCCTTTGGTAGCTTTTCTTGTTTGATTATTTTAAATCTTTTATCACTTTCAACTATGCTTTTAATAACCTCTACTGTATTATCAGTTGAATCATCGACGATAATAATTTCTAATTTTGGATAGGTTTGTAATTTTAATGTTTGTATACATTTGCTTATCCTATGTGCTTCATTTCTAGTTGGAATAATAATAGAAATTAAAGGGTATTTTTCTTGTGTTATAGTTGAAGGTTTTTTTGATAAATTTGGTATTTTACGATAATAGTAAACAATAATTATAAAATACATTATCCATGCTAGAAGAGATAACGATAGTAATATGTACAATATTAAATCAAACACATTTATACTCCTATTAGTTATTAAAACAATGTAGAAATTGTTAATATATAGTTCTTTTCATTTCTTATATCTTAGGATATTATCAAAAAATTTAATACAAACTTTCATCGAATCTTTCAAAAATAGAAAACTAAGTAACACAAAACAATAAATTTTATTATAATATGAATCATACTTAAAACAAGAGATCCTATCCTAATATAAAATGTGAATAGGTTTGGTTGAATATGGAATATATTTCATTATTATTTTTTCCTGGCATTATTGGACTTGTTTTTATAGCGATTTTCTATGTAAAAAGTTCTAATAGTAAAACAGAAAAAATCTTTGAAAGTAGTAAAAAGAGCAAATTTGTTTTTCTTCCAAGAGACATTCAATTAAGCGATGATGCCTTTTATGGATCAGGTTTCTCACGTTATACTGAATGGTGGTATTTTGATGCAGTATTAAATGATGGATATAGTGTCCAACTAAGTATAAGATTAATTAGTTTTTTGAGGCAAATTCTAGGATTTGCTGTTTTAAGATTAGATATCTATAAGGACGGAAATCTGAAGACACATAACAGGAAAGTATATTTCCTTAAGCAACTTCATCTATCTACCAACGAGCCACTAATAAAACTTGGAAAAAAACATATTATGAAGGGATATATAGATGAAAAAACAAAAAAATGGACATATGATCTTTCTTTTAAAATTGATGATGCATCAGCGGATTTATGTTTTATTGGTATTACAAAAGGTTGGAAAGGAACAAATCCAAGTGGAGATGGCTGGGGAGTTATATTACCAAGAGCAGAAGTTAGTGGAGAAATTAAGATAGGAAATGAAAAAATTAGTGTAAATGGAATTGGATACCATGACCATAACTGGCAGGTAAAGACAGCTGCAGTACTTAATTTCGGATGGTTCTGGGGGAAAATAAATACAAATAATTATACAATAGTATGGGCAACAATATTTAAAACAAGGTTATTTGGACAGCCTTTACTTGTGATAAACAAAAAAAACCAGGATTATTTTAATATTAAACCAGAATATATTCATTTTATTGGTAAAGATATCTCTATTGAAAATGGAAAAGAAATACCTCGTTCTTTTATAATTGATGCCCAAGATGAAAATGTTTCTGTTCATGTAGAAATGGAAGTTATAAAAATACATCATGTGAAAATGCTTTTTATTATGAATTACTGGAGATATCATGTGAAATGCAAGGGTTTTATTTCTGTTGATTCAAAAGAGGAAAGTATCCATGAACAACATATTGCTGAGTTTCTGAGATTTGGGTAAGTATATATAAATCAATTTTTTGATTCTTATATCGATGAGTTTTTATTTCGATTTTCATTTTGTGATTCTGATATGATGGTTAGAGAATATCTGAAACTTGCACGTTCATTTAATGCAGTTTTAACAGGTATTTCTCCTGTTATGGGCGCCATTGCCATGGAGGAATATAACTTAATAATTCTGTTCCTTTTATTTGTAATAGGTTTTTTAGGACATACATTTGGATTTGTGTTAAACGATATTATCGATTATCAAATCGATAAATCATCTAAAGATATTAGTGATCGCCCATTAATAAGTGGTACAATTTCATTAAAAAATGCATGGATTTTTGGATTTATTTCTATTGTTTTTGCATATCTAATAGCATTCTATCTTGCATTTTATACTCAAAATTTTTTTCCAATAATAATTCTCATGCTGTCCGCTATTTTCATTATAATTTATGATTTAACAAGTAAAAAATTACCTGCAATGGATATTTTTGTTGCACTTGGAATATTTTGTTTAATACTTTATGGAGCAAGTATACAAGTAAAAAGTATATTTGATCTCACTAAACTTGCTTGGATAGTAAGTATCCTTGGTTCAATACAGGTTCTTTTCATGCAGTTTATTGCTGGAGGTTTAAAAGATATTGAAAATGATTATATGAGAGGAGCAAAAACTGTTGCAATAAAACTTGGTGTAAGAATTAATAAAGGTAAATTAAATATTTCAACGAGTTTCAAAGCTCTTGCATATTTAATTCAATTATTTGATTTAATTGTTGTATCCTTACCATTTTTTATTATATGGAACATAAACAATCTAACAAATTTACAATTTTTTCAATGGGCAATTATTATATTGATTGGGATAACCATGATTTTTATATCTTATAAGCTACTTTCGATGAAACATTTTGAAAGAATGAGGGCAAGAAAACTAATAGGAAGTCACTATATGATTAATTTTACAATTGTTCCTATTATGCTTATGAGCCTTAATCCATGGGCAGGAATTCTAATGTTTTTCCCAGGTCTAGGTTTTATTATATTCAATATAATTTTACATGGTACAATTGCACAACCAAAAACAATGTAATAATCTAAATTGCTGGTAATATTGCTTTTCCATAAAGTAACATATTAAAAATTATATACCAAGCAACTGGAACAATTAATAGAATTAAAAAAATTTCAATACCAATAATCGGTAATAAACCTATTAACAATAAAATACCAACTCCTGTATTTATTACAAAATACAATCTTTTTACTCTTGATCTATCAAATTCTCTAAGAGTTAATAGTTTATAACAAGAAAATATTATTCCAAATAAAAAAATTTCAACTAAAACAAGTAATGCATAATTTGGTTTAAAAAAATTAATTTCAGGTTGGTATAATAATAGTATTAACAGAATAAAAGAAATTGTTAAAAGTGCATAGGCAAAAGAAGAAAAATTTCTACTAACTTTAAGTTTTCCATCTTTTACTTTTACTCCCATAATTATAGCTAATGTTCTTTTACCACCTATATAATCGTGATCAATATCTTTAAGACCACCCTCAACAACATTTGCAAAAATGATACCAACGAAAATTAATCCTCCAACTATATATACCAAATTTGTAAAAGAAATTGTCACAGTACTTACTCCAAAAAAATATGCAAAAGTGAAAGAGGAAGCAATTATTGCATCTGATATTCCAGGAAATTTTTTTCCAAATATATCATATAATCCACCAAAAAGAAATCCTAATGTAAGAAACAATATTGCATAAATTTTTGGAAAAAAAATAATTGCAAGTATATATCCAGCTACCACAGATAATATTATAATAATTAAAGCATGTGATATCGGAATAATATTACTAACAAGAGGTTTAATTTTAAGTTCAGCTGATTTTTTATCAACTGCTATATCTAGATAATCATTTAAGACATGACCAAAAATATGAAATAAAAGACCTATAACAAAAATGATTGCCAATAATAATATATCACGCATGCCAACAACTAGTGCACCAATTAGTAAAAATAACGCTTCTTGTGCACCTGCATGAAAACGTAGGAGGCGAAAATAGGCGCGAATTTTATCTTTTACACCCATATTATCATCTGTTAATATGTAAATCTAATATTAATATTAAAATGCACCGTAAATTATAAGCATAAAATCAGAAAAACTCATATAGCCATATTTTCTTCCAAAATGAAATGAAAAAAATAGTTGCTTACGCAAGATTACTTAGAATTCCAGGTATCGGAGGTCTTGCCATACCTCCAGTTATAGGAGCTATTACTGTTGGAGTCTTTGACCCATATAAATTGGCATTACTTTTTATTATTGGTGCATTAGCTGCTCTTTATGGATTTATATTAAACGACTATATTGATGTTGAGGTAGATAAACTTAGTAAAGATCTTCAAGGTAAACCATTGGTAAGTAAAAAAATATCTAGAAAAACTGCCCTGATTATTTGTATTTTTTTCATTCTTTTTTCATTTTTATTTATGGGAATATTATGGTATGATCAAACAATAGATATCTTTAAATTAGGAGCTTTATTTAGCATTATTTTTGCTGGAATATTGGGAACTATCTATGATTTTTATGGTAAAAAATTCGTAGGTTCAGATATCCTTGTTGCTCTATCAATGGCTTTTGTCTTTATATTTGGAGCATTATCTTTTGGTGAACCAACTGTTATTACATGGATCATTTTTATCTTAACATTTAATAACCTTTTACATATGAATGCAATTGAGGGAGGCATAAAGGATTCTGATCATGATTATGTTATGGGTGTTAAAAACATAGCTCTTAGCTCGGGTGTTAAAGTTACAGGAGATAAAATAATAATTCCAAATAAGTTTAAAGTCTTAAGTCTGGGTATTAGGTCATTTACTGCCGTTCTTTTATTTATGCCATTTTTATTCTATGGGTATAATTACTACACTTGGCAAATTATAATTTTAATTTTTGCAATTATCGGAGTCTTTTTTCTAACAATTAAATTAGTATCAATAAAAAAATTTGACAGAAATAAAATAAGGAAATATATAGCAGGACAATCTTTTTTACGATATTCGTTGGTTCCAATAATGCTTATCTCGACAATCGGTTTAAATTATTCAATTATTTTAATTATTTTCCCAATTGCTTGGTATTTAATATTTGCCCCACTTCTTGGAGAAAAAATGTTTAGACCAAGGATGTAAAATGACAAACAAAAAAAATATTTGTATTATTGGTGCAGGTATCGGAGGTCTTACTGCTGGTGCACTTCTAACAAAACAAGGATATAATATTACTATATTTGAAAAAGAATCATTAATTGGTGGCAGGGCACTTTCATTAAAAGGTGATGATCTTACTTTTGATTACTATAAAAACCTTCTCTCTAGATTTAATATGAATATTTTTCATTCTGAACCAGATATTGAGGAAATTTTTAATAAACAATTATTTCATGGATATTACTTAGATTTTGGATTCCATGCCATTGGAGGAGGAGCAACTGCAATAATTCAAGATATTTTTTCTGAATTTAATGATCGCGTCGATATAATTGAATCAAATACAGGATTTATAAAAAAAGGTGGTATTGATTTTCCGTTTCTCTCATCATTTGATAAATTAAAGATATTTCCACGTATCTTTCGTTTGTTGTTAGCTGGTGAAAAAACAATGAAAAAAATGGATAATATTCCCATGTCAGAAACAATAAAAAAATATGGAAAGGGAAAATTAAAATTAACTTTAGAAGTATTTTCTCGGTCTATAACTACTGTAAATAACCTTGATCGTATTTCAACAGGTGAGATGCTAAGAGCCCAAAAAAATCTTGTAAAAGGCTCAAAACCTGTAGGTTATCCTGTAGGGGGGCTAAAAACAATTAATCAGAAATTAGCAGAATACATCAAAAATAATGGTGGAAAAATATATCTTGAAACACCGGTAAAAAAAATTATTATCAAGGAAAACAAGGCAACTGGAATCTTAGTCGGAGATAAAGAGCATTTTTTTGATATTATTATATCAAATATTTTAATCCAAGATCTTTTTAAAATTGCTGATGAAATGGTTTTTCCTGAAATGTATGTAAAAAAAATAAAATCTCTTACAGGAACAGGATGTTTATGTGCATATTATTCGTTAAAAAATATAGATCCAAATCTTATAGGTAAAACCTATCAATTTATTGAACGAGATATTGGTGTTGATGGTAATGACGTTGTTGGAATTATTGATTTTATGACAGCTTTACCAGAATCCAAGTTATCACCCCCCCTTCACTATCTTGTTCAAGCCTATATTATTTGTACACCTGATGAAGCAAAAAATGTAAAAATCTTGGAAAAACTTAAGATTTTATTAGATAAAAATCTTGAACGTTTATTTCCTGATTATCGTTCACATCTAAATTGGGTTATTTATCCGGCAATTTGGCATCTTGATGGGGTTGCCAAAACAATTGAAAATGAAAAACCTGATATAACTACTCCAATTAAAGATTTATATTTAATAGGAGATTGTGTTAAAGCACCAGGTATTGGGATGAACTGTGCAATTTATTCTAGTAAAATATTATCAGATACCTTACAAAGGATGAGTTAACTATTAAAATATATAAATTTCATATTTTTTCAGGAAAAAACATTTAATTTACATAACGATACTGTAGGAGAATGACTAAGCAAAAAAAATCGATTGATACAGAGGGTATCGGTAAACTTACAATGAAGGAATCTTATACAAAAACAAAGTTTCTTTCAAAGCAAGCAAGAGGTGCCATTGATCTATTTCGACCGTTTACGCTTGCTGCCCCTTTTATTGTTTCAATGTCCATAATGACGGCGAGTCTTATCTATAGTGGAAAAACAATTCCAGAAAATTGGTGGATAATAATTGGACAGGCAAGTTTTACTGTAGCTCTTGTCAATGCAGCATCAAATTCATTAAATCAAGCAACAGATGTTGCAGGGGATAAAATATCAAAGCCATATCGTCCTATACCCCGGGGAATTGTAAAAGCAGAAAGTGCACAAAGTCTTGCTTATATTTTATATCTTTTTGCACTTATGAGAGCTGTAACAATAAATTTTTGGTTTGGATTATTTATCTTTTTAATAATGGTCTTTACTGTAACATATTCTCTTCCGCCAAGGATCAAAAGATATCTTTTTTTAAATCAGATTTGGATAGCTATTCCCAGAGGCATGTTTGGTATCCTTGCATCATGGAGTGTTTTTGGTGATCCCTTTACCCCGACACCATTAATCATTGGAGTTATTGCAACAACCTATTTAATCGGAGGAATGACAACTAAAGATATTGTTGATATTGAAGCAGACAGAAAAACAGGAATAAGGACAATGATTAATACGTATGGTCCTAAAAAAACTGCTTTGATAAGTTTTCCATTTATGTTTTTTCCATTCACCTTTATTCCAATTTTTATAAACCAGAACTTAATAAGCCCATATCTTTGGCCTTTATCTTTTCTTGTAATATTTAGTATAATCATTCTATATTTAATGATGAAAGAAACAGAGAGTACAACACTTGAAAATGTTCCAGCATGGGCTTTAATGTATCTTCAATACATATTTTTTGGATTAGGATTTGGATTATTGACAATTTATCAAGATATTCTACCTTTTTAGTTTTTAAATCTTTAAGTATAATGTTTTAAACCAAATATAAAAAAATTATATTATAAAGCAAACTTAATATAATAGAATCATTTTTCTAAATCTATGGAAAAGAAAACAATTTTATTGGAAATTTCGTCTGAATTAATTGATAAAATTGATCAATTAAATACGATGGGAAACAGATCAGAATTTATTTCGTTTTTATTACATGAACAAATTAATAAAACAATTGAAGATGAATCTGATTCAACATTTCCTCCAAAATCAAAAATAAACGAAGATTAATTTTATATTTTCAAATATCTTTAAACTCGATAACATAACTGAGCTTTACAAAAATTATTAAATAATTAATCAAAAGAAACATTTTTAATACTCTTCTTTTAAATTTGTTAAAAAAAATTAATGTGGAAACTAGATTAGAGGGAGGAAGAATATGAAAAGTAGTTAATCAAAAAGATTCATAATTAGTTCCAAACTAGTTCCCATGATATTTTAAATTATTAACGTGTTTTTTTATAAAAGATTACAGCATACAAGGGGTCAATAGAATTTAATAAGAAATAATAATGTCGGGGGCAAGAACAGGTATTAGGGGTTCAGAGTTTATCGATATTTTCAATTCGAAAAAATGTTATGTTTGACTAGGTTGAATTCTTAAATTGTAATCTTTTTGTTACTGAATATCTTATTAGAGTTGGAGAGGAGATTTTGTTTCGAATTTGCTAGTAAAAAATCATTAAATACCTCTGTTGACTTAGAATAAAAATTTATATTTTGTATTCTTATTTTTTAAAGATATTCTTGGATAGTATCAAGTGGTTATTATTAGACACATAGCTTAAAAAAATAGATGAAATTTTTGACTGTATTTTTGACGAATTTGTCAAAATCTTTTTTCTTTTTTTTAGGTTAGCATCCGGATACAAACGGCTAAATGACGTCACATTTTGATGTTTTATATCTAATAAAATGATATGATTCCAAAAATATTTCGAATCGAAATTCAAAAATCATATATACTATGAAGTTAAAAAAAGAGATGATAATTAAGTAAAGTTTATAGTCCCATAAGGTATCTTAAAATCGAAAATAATCGTAGACGCTGCTCTAAGAATCTTTGGAATGGTAGATTTATGTTGTATGGCTTATTTTTATGAGTTGTAACCTTTATATCTATTGTACAATTGTCTTCAGAATCATCCTTATTTTGAATCTTTATTTCTCCAACATATGCTTCATTTTTTTTATCTGGCACAATAACAGTCACATATATTGTAAAAGGAACTCCAGTTTGAAGATTCTTTCCAGACATTGGATCAATCGTCCATTCTCCCCAACTTGGTTTGTTAACGATATTCCAATCTAGTAATGAAGCATAACCGCCAACATTTTCAATCTCAAACCACCCTATTTGGGTTGAACCAGCTGACACGTTTTTCCATCTTAGTTCACCTCTACAATACAAATCTGGTATTTCTAGTGCTGCTCTAAGCGTTTTGTAAGCATTTATTCGTCCTGTTCCAATATAATATTTTGAGATATATGGATCAACATTATCACAAATGAGTGATTTAATTTTATCTGGAGTAAAGGTTGGATTTACTGATAACAGCAGTGCAGCAAGACCGGCGATTATAGGAGTCGAAAGTGAGGTTCCCGAGTACGCTTTATAATAATTAAACGTTTTATCTAAGCATGTTGTAAAGATTGAATTGCCAGGTGCTGCTACATCAACCCACTCACCATAATTACTACCTGAACCTGGACCCCAATCATCTTCATCACAACGTTCATCATGTTGGTTTGTAGCTGCTACAGCAATGACATTTTCATAAGCTGCAGGATAAAATTCGTTTGATGTATTATAGTTATGTGCACATGCACACAAAAAAACTCCTTTATCATAAGCATAGTCCACGGCATCTTTTAATATATTAGGAACCTGTGGAGTTCCGAAACTCATACTTATTATATCAGCAGTATTATCAGCAGCATATTTTATTCCATTTGCTATATCAGTCCACAATGATTGCCAAGTTTCGCTGGCAATTTGTACCGGCATAATTTGACAATTCCAGCAAACACCAGCTCCACCAATACCATTATTGGTTACCATCCCTGGAACACCTGCACAAATGGTACCATGACCATGACCATCCATTGGATCAGAATCGTTATAGTGAAAATCCCATCCACGGACATCATCAATATATCCATTATCGTCATCATCAATACTGTTACCAGGGATTTCATCTTCATTAACCCAAATTTTATCAGCAAGATCTGGGTGAGTATAATTAATTCCTGAGTCGACGATTGCGATAACAACATCTGAATTACCTGTTTCTATGTCCCATGCTTCTGGTGCGTCAATATCACAATCAGGGGTACCATTCTTTGGTGGTAAAGGTGGAGGCATGAAATTTTGGCCGGTATTATGCAATGCCCACTGATAATCGAAATATTCATCATTTGGAATAATTCCAGGATAAACAATGCCATTTGGTTCAGCATATTCAACATTTGGATTAGATGAGTAATCCTTCACAATAGATAATATGTCAGAATCCTCTTGAACCTGTATAAGGTAAATATTATCAAGTATGGTATTTTCAGCTCTTCTGAAAATTTTCTCAACAAAGGTTACCTGATATTTCTCATTAAGCATTATTATATTTGAACTTTTAATAGTTGTATATTTAGTAAATTTTACAATAAACTCTCCAGGAATATATTCCAGGTGGGTATTTTGATCCAAGGTTTTTTCTTCTTCTTCAACTAGTTGGTTAATAGCCCCTCCTGTGGGAATCATAGTTGAAGTCACCAGCATTGAAATTAAAATCCCAATTGATATTATTGTTATTATTTTCTTCACATTTATTCTTCCTTATATTTATAGTAGGGTGTTAATATATAAAAAATATTCTTTTAGAAATTTTTACAATACGATAATTAAAGTATTAAAAAAATATATTTCGTTCAATTCATCAAATCTATCTTTTATCCATTCAAATTTATTGATTTATTATCGCTCTTCACTATCTTAGATTCTTATGGCTAAAAACAAAATTGGTAGAATTTAAAAAATGGATAGAAGTATGGATATTCGAATGTTTCTATGATAAGCTGAGTATAGGAATCGAACTTAAAGTTTGTTTTATTGTCTAATAATGACTCCTCAAATTTCAGAATTTGAACAACAGAGTCGGTAAAAAAATTCAAAAATATTATTTTATTATTAACCAATTATTTTAACTATATTCTAAATAATATTACAATTAAAAATTACATATGAAAAATTTATGTAATATAAATATTTATTTTATGTTTTATATATTACACATAAGATAAGCATGTCGGGGGCGGGATCTGAACCCGCGACCTCCTGATTTCTTAGCATAAAGCTAAAATTCGAACCCTTTAGCTGAGCTTATGAGTCAGGCGCTCTAACCAGGCTGAGCCACCCCGACTTTGATTTTAAGTGGAATAGATAATATATTATTTAAAGTTCCTTGAAATAAAATTAATAAAAAAATCTATTAATATTTTTTAAAAAAAAATCAAACAAGCTCAAGCCTTTTCTTTCCTCTTAAATAAATTACTGAAATTGAATTTTCTTTTAGTTTTTTTCTTAAATCTCTATCATTTGTAACAACAAAACCGTTTGTTTTTTTTGCTAAAAGATAAACTGATTCATCAGCATTAATTGCATCAATTTTTACAACACTATATTTTTTAATAATATCTAAAGAAGCTTTTGCATTTATTTTCTTTTTTCCTTTTCCTTGTTTTGATAAATAATTTAGCTCATCAAAAATAGGTCTTGGAATAATTATTTTAAATTTACCAAGAAGACGTGTTAATTCAGATTCTAAATCTATTGAAAATTCAAAAAGCATTAAAATGGCATTGCTATCTAAAATTACTGTTTTTTCTGTATTTCCCCATATCCTATTAGATGCCATCTACCGTCAATCCTTCTACTAATAGCTATTCTTTGTCCATAATCTGCACATACAGATAGTTTCAATTTTATACCAATTTTATCAGATTTAAGATCTGTAACAATGCCAACTGTTGTTGCTGTTCCAATTGTTAGCATTAAAGGTTCATTTGTTTTTATAGGTTCAACATTTTTTTCTTCAATAGTTCCAACTACCCTTTTTAATAGATTAATTGATAAATCAAAGCGTTCCATTATTGGAGGTAACTGACCTTTTTTACCAACAACTTTTCCTGCAAAAGAATCAGATTTTGTTCTTGTTGGATCAAGTTTTGTACCAATTGCTATTAATCCACCTGGAGTAGCCTCTTTAACAGATTTTCCACCAGTAAATAAAGAATCAATATTTGTTGTAATAGATTCTAAGATTTTTTTGCCCTCAACTTCTGTTCTGCGTCCAGGTGCAATTTCAATATCTTCTCCATGTCTTAAAATACCTTGGATTAATGAACCTCCAATTACCCCTCCTTTTAATTTATCTGGTGATGAGCCAGGTTTATTTATATCAAAGCTTCTGGCAGTATACATAATAGGTGGCTTATTTAAATCTCGATGTGGGGTAGGAATAATATCCTGTAATGCTTTAACTAAAACATCGATATTTATATCCTGATGGGCACTTACTGGTATAATTGGTGCATTTTCAGCGCAAGTCCCTTTGATAAATTTTTGAATCTGTTCATAATTAGTAAGTGCTGCTTTTTCTGTAACAAGATCTACTTTATTTTGAACAATAACAATGTTATTAATTCCTGCAATATCAAGAGCAGTTAAATGTTCTCTTGTTTGAGGTTGCGGACAAGGCTCGTTTGCAGCTATAACTAAAATTGCGCCATCCATAATTGCTGCACCAGATAGCATTATAGCCATAAGTGTTTCATGTCCTGGTGCATCGACAAATGAAACAACTCTTAAAAGCTCGGTAGCACTACCACAATTTGGACATTTATTTTTTGTGCAATAGCATCCAGGGTCTTTACAATTTAAACATTTATAAAAAGCTGCATCAGCATAGCCAAGTTTTATTGATATACCTCTCTTAAGTTCTTCAGAATGCTCATCAGCCCATTTTCCAGTAAGTCTCTGGGTCAATGTTGTTTTACCATGATCAACATGACCAATCATACCAATATTTAATTCAGGTTGTTTTGGAAGGCTCATTCTTGATCCTCTTTTTCACCCTCTTTTTTCTCAATTTCAGTTTTTTCTTCTGTTTTAATTAGTTTATCAATAGGTCTTGAGCTATATTTAATTACCTTCATATTTATCTGAACAATATCTTGATTTATTGTATTTCCGCATATAGATTTTTTTCTTCGAATCCCATTTTCTTTTGAATTAAAACCTTTTCCTTTACTTAATAAAAGTTTGCGTCTTACTGTCCCTGGTAAATCTGATCTCATTGTAAAACCATCTTTATCAGTTCCACCTGAAATCTGTAATTTATATCCTGGTAGAGATATGAAAATTCCATCTACTTCGTCACCAATTTTTTTCCCAATTAAAGAGTTAGCATGATGTCCACTTACTTGAACTTGATGAGATTTCCCGGTTTTTATATCATTAACTACAACTTTGAACTCCACCATAATAGCTTCTCCATTCAATCAATTTATATCCTAAACTTTTTCTCGGTAACAGTATAGTATATTAATAAATTTTGGGAAAAACGATTATATACTTTTTATAACAATTATTTGAAAAAATAAATTTGGATGAAAAATATCTAAATAATTTTACCTGGTGAATGTTTGTTTAATGGTGTAATATATTGATTTAAGCAATATTTGTAAAGATACTGGGTAACAGTTGTAAAATAAGACTTTTATAAAAAAACTGATAAAACCATAAATTGTGATAAAAATTGATAATACAAGAAAAACAAGAAAAAATTGTTAATAAAAATTTATTTTACTCTAATTTCATTAATAATAGAAAAAAGGAAATAAAAACAAAATTTTTATACATAATTAAAAAACCGAATAAATTAATTAAATGGTTTACAACAAATCCCGATATAGCAGAATACGCAAGTAGATGCGGATTAATTGTTACATGTAAAAGTATCAAAAAGAAAATAATAATATAATGTTTTATATTAACTTGACTTTGTCAGATTTATTTTTTTGATCGATTTGTAGGTTACACAATATCAATAAATATCCATTTAATTCCATACTGCTAGGATGGGATGCAGAATGGAGTTTTCATTATATG
>CAYFVP010000052.1:0-23633 GCA_964346655.1 uncultured Thermoplasmatales archaeon | reverse complement strand
TGGAGGGTAAGAGGGAGATTGAGTTGTTTACTTGGGATTGTGTTGCTGGTAAGACTATTGATGTTTATAATATGGTGTAGTTTTGTATGACTTCGGTTTGTATTTATTTTGAGGTTCATCAGCCTTTGAGGTTGAATCGTTTTTCTGTTTTTAAAATTGGTAACAATGTTTCTGATTTTTCTTATTTTGATAATAGGTTAAATAGGGAAATTTTTGAGAAGGTTGCTAGTAAGTGTTATCTTCCGACTAATGATTTGTTGTTGGATTTGATTAATAAGTTTGATGGTAGGTTTAAGATTTCTTTTTGTCTTACTGGTACTTTTGTTGAGTATTGTGAGTGTTTTATGCCTGAGCTTATTGATAGTTTTAAGGAGCTTTTTAAAACAGGTTCTGTTGATTTTATTGAGGAGACGTATTATCATTCTTTGTCTTCTTTGTTTGATGATTTAGATGAGTTTGTTGATCAGGTGAAGTTGCATAGGAGTATGGTTAAGAGGTTGTTTAATTATAAGCCTCGTGTTTTTCGTAATACTGAGGCGATTTATGATAATCGTATTGCTAAGAAGGTTTGTGATTTGGGTTATAGGGGTATTATTACTGAGGGTTCAGATAGTATTCTTGGGTGGCGTTCCCCTAATTATTTGTATAGGGCTGTAAATTGTAATTTGAGTGTTCTTTTGAGGAATTATACTCTTTCTGACGATGTGGGTTTTAGGTTTTCTGCTCGTCTTTGGAAGGATTATCCTTTGACTGCTGAGAAGTATGCTTATTGGATTGCTCGTAATGAGGGTGATTTGGTTAATTTGTTTATGGATTATGAGACTTTTGGTGAGCATCATTGGGGTGATACAGGTATTTTTGATTTTCTAAGTCATTTGCCTGGTGAAATTTTTAAGCATAGACATTTGGATTTTGTCACTGTTGGCGAGGCTGTTGAGCGTTTTAAGCCTGTGGGTTTTGTGGATGTTCCTTGGGCTATTTCATGGGCTGATGAGGATAGGGATGTTTCTACTTGGTTAGGTAATGATATGCAGCGTGCTTGTTTTAATGAGTTAAGGAATATGGAGGGTAGGGTTAAGGAGTCGGGTGATGAGGATTTGTTGAGGATTTGGCGTTGTTTGCAGACTTCTGATCATTTGTATTATGTTTCGACTAAGGGTTTGCAAGATGGTGATGTTCATGCATATTTTAATCCGTATGATGGTCCTTATGAGGGATTTATTAATTATATGAATGTTTTGCAGGATTTAAAACAGAAATTATAATAAATTATTTTTTAATCATAAATAAGGGCCAGAAATAAATTCTTTAAAAAGTCTAAAAGATTGGTGAGGTAAAAAATGAGAGAATGGATTGTTACAAATGGTTTAGGTGGTTATGCTTCTCTTACTAATCAAAATACAAATACACGCAAATTTCATGGTTTATTAGTAGCAAGTTTGAATCCACCAGTAGAAAGATGGGTTTTTGTATCAAATGTTTTTGATGAGATTCAAATAAACGATAAAAAGTTTAATTTAAGAGAGCAAAAATGTAGTTTTAATTTTGATTTGTTCCCAACTTTTTCTTATAATTTAAATGGAATAAATATCTTAAGAACTGTTTTTATGGAATATGGTAAAAATACAACTATTCTGAAATATAAAATAAATACAGATAAGAAATTTGATATTTTACATAATCCAATTATTAATTCAAGGCATTTTTATGATGTAAATAAAAAAAGATATCTAACATTTAGACAAGATACAATAAACAATGATGTAATAATCAAACCTGAAAATATTAATAAAACCCTAAAAATAAAACTTAATGATTCTGAGTATACCCCTCTACAATATTGGGAAGAATTTTATTATGAAAAAGATAAAGAAAGAAATGAGTCTTGGATCGATAATAATGTTCATATTGGCAGATTTGTTAAAAATATAACAAAATCTGATGAATACTACATTGTTTTGTCAATTGAAAATAATATAAATCCAAGTATCAATAAAATATGGTCTAATGAAATAGATAGGAAAAAGGAATTAATAAAACAATCAAATCTTCCAAAGAAATATCAAAAATTGATTCTATCATCTGATAATTTTATAGTAAAAAAAGGTAGAGGAAAATCTATAATTGCAGGTTATCATTGGTTTGCTGATTGGGGACGAGACACACTAATTTCACTACCGGGATTATGTCTAGTTACAAAGAGATTTGATGATGCAAAAAATATTTTGCTTAATTTAAGCAAATATTGTAAAAATGGTCTTATTCCAAATGCTTTTATGGATAGGGACTCCAAAGCTATTTATAACACCGTTGATGCATCACTTTGGTATATTGATAGGGTGTATCAATATCTTAAATATACAAATGATAGAGAGTTTTTAGAAAAGATCTGGAAAACACTTCAATCTATTATGTTAGGTTATATCAAAGGAACAGATTATAGTATAAAAATGGATAATGATTTTCTCATCAGTCATAACCCTGGTCTTACATGGATGGATGTAAAAATAGAGAATTATTATCCAACACCGCGTTCAAAAAAAGCAGTTGAAATTCAAGCTCTTTGGTACAATGCACTTAAAATAATGGGTATACTTACACAGATTCAAGGTAAAAAAGAAAAATTTTTTGACTTAGCCCAAAAAGTAAAAGAAAGTTTTATTTATCAATTTGGCGATCTTTATGACGTTATTGACACAAAAGATACATCCTTAAGACCTAATATTATCTTTCTCGTTTCTTTGGATTATACAATGATTGATGAAGCTTTGAAAGAAAAAATTGTAAATAATGTTAGAGATAGGCTCCTTACAATATTTGGATTAAGATCTCTTTCACCAGATGATCCAAATTATATGGGATCATACATTGGTGATTTTAATAAAGAAATTGCCTATCATAATGGAACTATTTGGCCTTGGCTTTTAGGTCAATTTATTAAAGCATATGTAAAGGTTAAAAAATATGCACCTGTATTTAGAGAGTTTGCCTATAAGAATTATATTCAACCTATGCTTGATGTGTATAATGAACATTGGGATGGCTCGATCTATGAAATATTTGATGGAGACCCAATATATACTCCAAGAGGTTGTATAACTCAAGCATGGAGTGTTGCAGAAATTCTTCGATGTTGGGTTGAAGATATTGAAAATATTAAACCAAAATATGAAAATATCTTTGATCTACCTAAAATACGCGTTTAAAACGTATTGCTGAATCATTCTATTTGTATTAAAAAATGATGCGTTTATAGCTATACAACTCCTCATTGTTCTAATCCAGTTATCTCTATCAGAATAAAATTTAGGTATAATCCAATTTTCAAGTTTATCATAAAGATCATATCTATCTATTTCATCATCAGATTCTTTTTCATGTGTCTTTTCAGGACCAATTGCCCACCCTGTGATATTTTCAATACATCCTTCTAGCCACCATCCATCAAGTGTTCCAAATTGAGGAACTCCATTGCAAGCAGCTTTCATACCTGAAGTTCCAGATGCTTCTCTTGGCCTTCTTGGAGTATTAAGCCATATATCAACACCTGCAGTCATAATTTTTCCAATTGTTATATCATAATTATGAATAAATGATATTTTGACATTATCATTAATTGTTTTCATAACATTGAAGATATGTTTAATAGAATCTTTACCAGATTGATCTTTTGGATGTGCCTTTCCTCCATAAATTATCTGGATCGGACCAACTTTTCTTGCAATTTGCGTTAATCTATCTGGATTGGATATTAAAAGATCTGGTCTTTTATATGCGGTTTGTCTTCTGGCAAATCCAATTGTAAAATCGGAATAATTCATGCCAACATTGTATCTTTCATTTACAAAATTAATAAGCTCCTTTTTTGCATCAAGATGTGCATTCCAAATTTCACCTTTATCAATACTAAATGCAGATCTTAAAATATATGGATCAGATCTCCAGCCAGGCATATGCTTATCAAAGAGTCTCTTAAAAGATTCTGAAACCCATGTTGTTGTATGAACGCCATTTGTAATTGAATCAATTGAATAGCCAGGAAACATCATTCTAGATACTTCACCATGTTTCTTTGCCACACCATTAACATAATGACTGAAAAAAAGGGCAAGTTTAGTCATATTTAGTTTATTTCCAAACGTAACCTCTTTTAAAATAAAATTAGGTAACAATTCTCCAATCATAGGTTTTGCAAATGAAAGATCAAATTGGTCGTGACCAGAAGCAACTGGAGTATGCGTGGTAAATACACATTGTTCTCGGACCTTCTCAACATCATTACATCTGTTATAAAGCTCAAGTGTGCCAAGTGCTGCATGTCCTTCATTCATATGATATTTATCAATTGTGATATATCCTAGATCATTAAGAATTCTCACACCGCCAATTCCAAGAATTATTTCCTGAGCAAGGCGGTATTTGTTATCACCACCATAAAGATATTTTGTAAGTTCTCTATCCCATTCACTATTTTCTTTTAAATTTGTATCAAGAAAGAAGATAGGCACAATATATCCACCAATTCCTCTAACCTGATATAACCAAGCACGAATTTGAACATCTCTATTTTCAATTTTAACGCTAGTTATTTTTGGAAGCAACTGTAAAAAATTTGTAACAGCAAATTGTATTGGAAGTTCTATTTGATTACCATGTTCATCAATTTTTTGATAAAAATAACCATTTTCAGATAGAAGAGTAACACCTACAACAGGTACATTTAAATCTGCACAAGATTTAATTGTATCTCCAGCAAGAACTCCAAGACCACCGCTATAGGAGGGAATATTTTCGTCTATTCCTATTTCCATTGTAAAATATGCAATTTTAGGTTTACCATTAAGGGTATCATAACCCTTTTTTATATCTGAGCATTCGTTGTTATTTCTCTCCATATTTTAGAATCCTACCTTTTTTTGTGTAATGATAATAATCTTATAAAGAATTTTATTTTTTCATAGAATCTTTAAAATATTTTGAGTTGCATTTATAAATATGAAACCTATATAAAATAAAATCTTAAGGATATTGGAGGTGATATAATAATTGAAAAAACTTGTGGTGTTTGCAGTAAAAAGATATCTCTAAGCGATCATCCACTTGGTTTGGTATTTGAAGATAAAATATTTGTTTGTGAAAATTGTTCCCATAAACATTCTAGAGTAGAATTATCAAAATTAAATAAAACTATAATGCAATCATCTGAAAATGGTATGCCTATTGCTCTATGGTGTATACATGAACAAAATAAAGATAAAACAATGATGACTACTAAATTATAAATTTTTTTTATGATTATGAAAATCCTTTTTTATTACTAGATGATTTAGTCAATTTATGTTTATTATAAAACTGGGTGGAAGTGTAATAACCGATAAATCAATAGTAAATTGTTTTAGAAAAGAAATATTTAATAGACTGGCAAATGAAATTAAAAAAGCAGATAAAACAACAATAATTGTGCATGGTGCAGGATCATTTGGTCATATTTTAGCAAAAAAATTTAATCTAAATAATGGTCTTAAAAATAAAGATCAATTACATGGTTTTTGTTTAACACATGCCATGGTTCAAAAATTAAATTCTCTTGTTTTAGATTCATTACATAATAACGGCGTTTCAGCTGTCTCAATTCCACCTCATTCTATTCTAATGTTAAGCAATAAAAAAATAAAAAGATTTGATTATAACATTTTTAAGGACTATATTGAAATAGGATTTACCCCTGTTACTTTTGGTGATATCGTTCTAGATGTGAAACTTGGCTTTTCTATTTGCTCAGGTGATTTATTAGTAAATTTACTTGCAAAATATTTTCATCCAGAAAGGGTAATTTTTGTAATTGATGAAGATGGTTTATACACATCGAATCCAAAAATCAATAAAAATGCAAAATTAATTGAGAATATATCGCTTGATAAACTAATAGATCTCTCTACAACTTTAGATTCCCATGCAGATGTAACTGGAGGAATGGCTGGAAAGATTTCCTCAATAAAAAATTTAGCAGAGTTAGGTATTGAATCAGTTTTACTAAATGGTAATAAACCTGATAGGTTATACAAGGTGCTTGTTGGAAAAAAAACAAAATCCACAAAAGTCTTCGGTGATAAATAATGAATCAAACTGAAAGCAGAAAAGATGATCATGTAAGAATATCGATTGAAAAGGATGTATCATCAACATATAATTATTGGGATGATATTAGATTAGTTCATAACGCTCTACCTGAAATAAATAAGGAGGAAATTGATCTTTCTATTGAGTTATTTGGAAAAAAACTTAACGCACCATTGATTATTTCTGCAATGACTGGAGGATATATTAAAGCTAAAAAAATAAATGAAAATCTGGCTATTGCTGCTGAAAAATATAAAATAGGTATGGGTGTTGGTTCACAGAGAGCAGCATTAGAAAATTCGTATTTGAAAGATACATATGGGATTATAAAAGAATATGATATTCCACTTCGTTTCGCTAATATCGGTGCGTCTCAAATTGTTTTATGGGGTCATAAAAAAACACTTGAAAATGCACGAAAAATGATTGATATGATTGATGGCCATGTTTTTATCGTTTGTCTTAATTTTTTACAAGAGGTTGCTCAGCCCGAAGGAGAAGCACATGCAAAAGGATGTTTTGAAGCAATTAAAAAATTAGCAGAAGATCTTGATTATCCTGTTGTTATCAAGGAATCTGGAGCGGGAATTTCTTTTGATGTTGCAAAAAAATTATCTAAAACAAAAATTGCAGGAATAGATGTAGGCGGTGCTGGTGGAACTTCTTTTTCTGCAATAGAACATTTCCGAGCTAAAGAAATAAAAGATAAACTTCATGCACGTGGTGCAAAAACATTTTGGGATTGGGGCATTCCAACACCTACATCAATTGTTGAGGTTGGAGAAGCAACAAATTGGAAGCTTCCGATTATTGCAACTGGTGGAATAAGAAATGGCCTTGATGTTGCACGAGCAGTTGCATTGGGTGCAAATTGCGCAGGTATTGCTCATGCACTTTTAAATCCTGCAGTTAAGGGAAGTGATCATACCCTCTTTGAAATAGATGCAATTATTAAGGAATTACGTGCAGCAATGTTTTTGGTAGGCGCAGATAAAATCTCAAATATGAGAAATATTGGTGTAGATGTATGGATTTAAATAAAGAGTTAAAAAAAAGAAGAGATTTTTTTAATATTCAACTTGAAAAGTTTCTAACTAATGGAACACCTAAAAGTTTGTATTATGCAGCCAGACATTTACCAATTGCAGGTGGAAAAAGACTCAGGCCTTGTACTGCTATGATTGCATGTGAAGCAGTAAATGGTGATATATTAAATGTGGTATCATTAACTATAGCTATTGAGTTAATACATAATTTTACTCTTGTTCACGATGATATAATGGATAAATCAAAGTTTAGAAGAAATATTACTGCAACCCACATAAAATATGGTGAGCCAACAGCAATTATGGCAGGGGATCTTTTATTTACAAAAGCCTTTGAATCTATGCACAATATTCCAGGTAATTGTGCTGTTTTTAAAAAGGTGGAGTTTGGACTTATTGATTGCGTAAGAGAAATATGTGAAGGTCAACAGTTGGATTTAGATTTTGAAGAAAGAAAAATCGTTTCAGAAGATGAATATATTGAAATGATTCGTAAAAAAACTGCAGTGTTATTTCAATATTCAGCTGAGGCTGGAGCAATTCTAGGTGGTGGAAAAAAAGAAGAAATCAATGCATTAAACAAGTATGGACTTAATTTAGGGATCGGCTTTCAAATATGGGATGACTATTTAGATATGAGTAGCGACATTGAGACACTTGGCAAAGATATCGGTAATGATATTAGAAATGGTAAAAAAACTTTAATTGCGGTTCACTCACTAAATAATGCTACCGGAAATGATAAAAAAAACATAGAAAAAATATTTGGAAACCCCTCTGCATCAAATCAGGAGATCAAGGAAATTTATAGTTTATTTAACAAATTAGGTTCTATTGAATACGCAAAAAATAAAGCAATAAATCACTGTAAAAAGGCAATAAATGAGCTAAAAGTTTTAAAAGATACAAATGCAAAAGAAATTCTAATAGAACTGGCAAATTATTCAATTTCTAGAGAGAAGTAAATTATTATGTCTATAAAAAAAATTAGAGATACTGCTAGAATTTTTGCACTTCAAAATGCAGTTCAGTTTAATGGAAAAGCAAATCCTAATGCAGTTGTTGGCAAAGTTATTGCTTCCTTACAAAAAAATGGTTATTCCCCAAAGGAACTTATTCCGATAGTAAATAAAGTTGTTAAAGAAGTAAATAAAATCAAATTAGATAAACAGATTGCAGAACTTGAAAAAATTGCACCACATCTACTTATCAAAGAAAAAAAAGAACGAGATTTTACATTACCATCTCTTCCAAATGCTGAAAATGGAAAGGTTATAACTCGTTTTCCACCAGAGCCAAATGGCTATTTGCACATAGGTCATGCAAAGGCTGCAATTGTTGACAGCGAATATGCAAAGATGTATAATGGAAAATTTATACTTCGTTTTGATGATACAAATCCTGAAAATGCTTTCCTTGAATTCTATTCTGAACAAAAAAAAGATCTTAAATGGTTAGAAATTTCTTGGCAAAAAGAATACAATACTTCAGATAATATTGAGGAGCATTATCGCCTTGCAGAAAAATTGATAAAACAAGGAGATGCATATGTGTGTAAATGCGCTCCTGATAAAATAAAAAATAATCGTTTTTATGGTAAAGAATGTGAGTGTAGGTCTTGCTCTTGTGAAAGTTCTTTTGATCTTTGGAAAGAAATGCATACATCTCTTGATAACGCTATTCTTCGGCTTAAGGGCGATATGACTTCTGTAAATACTGCAATGCGCGATCCAACTCTTTTTAGAATAATTGAAGCAGATCACCCCATACAGAAGGATAAATATAGGGTTTGGCCTACATATGATTTTGCAGGTGCAGTTGAAGATAGTTTATCTGGTGTTACTCATTCCTTTAGGACAAAAGAATATGAACTGCGTGATGAATGTTATTTTAAACTATTGGAATTATTAGATTTAAGAAAACCTTGTTTACTTGAATTTGCCCGGCTTTCAATTGTGGGAATGCCTGTTTCAAAAAGAAAAATTAATCCATTAATTAATAAAGGCCTAGTTTCAGGTTTTGATGATATTCGACTTCCAACATTAAGAGGCCTTAAAAATAGAGGGATTTTACCTGAGGCAATTAAAAAGTTTGTATTAAATCAGGGGATATCAAAAGTTGAATCAACTGTTGATTTTAGTATATTAGAATCAGAAAATCGGAAAATTATTGATCCTATTGCCAAAAGATATTTTTTTGTAAATAATCCTATTAAACTTACTGTTAATAATGCTTATGAAAAAACTAAACAGATTAATTTTCATCCCAGCAATAAAAACCTAGGAGCTAGAACTATTAAATCCGGAAAAATCTTCTATGTACAAAAATCTGATACGGATAATTTAAAAATAGGTGATGTTTTTCGATTAAAGGAACTTTTTAATGTAAAAATCACTGGAAAAAATAGGGGAATTGATGGTGATTACGTAGGTGAAAAGTTGATTGCTGATTCAGCAAAAATTCAGTGGACAACTGATAATTTTATTAAAACTGATATTATTATTCCACATCCTCTTATAATTAATGATAAATTCAATGAAAATAGCCTAGAAATTATCAAAGGATATGCTGAAGAGGCAGCTTCAAAACTTAAAAAAGATGAAATTATACAGTTTGAAAGATTTGGTTTTGTAAGAATTGATAATATTAATGAAAAGATAGTTTGTAATTTTACTCACAAGTAAAATATTTAAATAACTAATTGTTCTGATATCTTAATTGAATAGGAGATGGGATGACCTATGCGCTACTTTAGAAAGAAAATATTAATTTTATTTATAGTTGTAGTATCTTTACTTTTATTAGTAGAAATTGCAGCAGCTGCAAATGATGTAAAAGTAGATCCAACAATTGGATTTTCTATTGCAGTAATTGTTGCTGCAATTGCTACAATTATTGCAATTTTCTTTAGCTTTGGTGGAATAAAATATGTTACACCTGAAAATGTATTAAATACAGAAATTAGAAAGAATTTATACAATTATATTGATGAGTATCCTGGATCTCATCTTCGGGAGATTGCTAGAGAGCTAGATTTAAAACCAAGTAATGCAGCATGGCATCTACGTAAACTTGAACAAACAAATCTAGTTAGGAGTAGAGTTATTGGTGGAAAAAAGGTATATTACCTTGTTGAAGGTGGCATTGAAGCAAGAATTGAAGCGATTGCAGAATCAATTCTAAAAAATAAAAATGCTAGAAATATTATGAATTATTTAGTAAATAATCCAGGTAAACATTTACTTGAAATAGCTACATCCCTTAAACTAAATCATCATACTGTAAAATGGCATATAAGTAAAATGTATATGGCAGAGCTTATAGACGGTGACACAAGTAACTCTGCCTATCCAGTTTATTATCCAACAGATATTGGCATTCAAGCATTAGGTAATTTTTCAAGACATAGCAAAAAAACCAAAACTGCATCATAAAATTAAGGAATTTTATAATAATCCTACGTCTGTTACTTCTGCTGTTTCAACATTTTTAACCTTTAAAATTTCTTCAGCGATTGGATCAAGTCCCCCTGCACCATCAGGAACTAAAACTGTTACATCAAGCCCTCTTAGACCAAAGGCAACATTTTTTATTATAATCTTTCCAAGTTTTGCTGGTGGCTTTATCAAAGATTTTATGTCATTTATCATTTTGTTAAGTTTTTCATCTTCAAGAACTTCTGCTGGCATTACCCGAATATTTCCTACTACCTCGCCCATAAGTTATTCCCCTAGGGTCCTGTAAAAGAGCAATTTGGACAAATGTATTTTACACTTTGTTCCCTACAGCTTGCACATCTTCCAATAGTTTCAGCACATATTGGACAAGGAAAAGTTGTTGAACCTCGTTTTAGTAGTCCTTTCCCACATGAAATACATTTATCTGCCTTTTTCATTGGAAGTGCTGAATACTATAACTATTTTTAAATGTGACGCCAAAAAGATTTCTTTTGATATTTTCTATTCTTAAGTTTGTTTAATCATATCCATTGAAAACGATACAACAGATTTAAAGATTCTATATTGAAAAATTGCTCCAGCTATTAAATTCATGTAATACGTAATAAACCTATATAAGATTATAAAAACAAAAATAAGAGATTCAGGTGACGTTCCAATTAAAACACCATAAAGACCAAAAATTCCAGCTTCAGCAATACCGGCACTACCAGGGGATGTTGGCATCATAATAATAACTAGTAATAAAACTTGAGCAGCATATGATTCAATAAAAAAAGGGGGTAATCTTAAACCCATAAGAATCATTGATGGAATCATAAAACCTGTTGACCAAAAAAGTATGGTAAGAATACTTGCTTTTAACAGAGCTTTTTTTTCACCAGCAAAACAAATAATACTACTTCGAAAATTATCAACTTCTCTATTAATTTTGTTTATAATTTTACTTTCGCTTTCTTTTTTCTTAGAAAATCTAGATAATTTTTTATTTAAATAAATCAAAAATGACTTTATCTTGTTTGGTCTTAAAATAGCATAAATAAATAACATAAGAAGTAAAATAAAAATGAAAACACCTATTAAAAGTCCAAATCCAATAACACCAAGATCCTTAATTCCATGAAAAATAAAAAATGCAATTGGAACTAATATTAAAATAAAGATCGCATCAACCAATCTTTCACCAAGAACCGCTCCAGTTGCGCTACCAACACTCATTCCCTCCTTTTTTAAAAGATAAATCCTAACAGGTTCACCACCTGCCATTGAAGGAGTGATACTTGCAAGGAAAAGATTCGCAATTACAATTTTTGCCGATCTCCATAAACTTATGTTTAAATCTTTTTGCATTGCATTACTAAGAACTCTTAATCTTGCAGCCCAGAATATCCAATAAAGAATGTTCAATAAAATTGCAATAATAAAAAACTCATATCTAATAGAAGTTTCAGTTATTTTTTTTAATGTATTTGCATCAATTGTAAAATATAGAATTAAAATTATTATTGCAATACTAATAGCAAGACTAATAATTAAAGATAGTTTCACAGTTTTTTGCTTGTTATCTCTCTTCTCCACGAAGATGTTATTTTAGGAACTATATATTTCAATTATGGTTCTTTTAAAACAAAAAACCTTTTGTTTACTAAAATATTCTCCAAAATCAATTTGTGAATCTCTATGAAGAAATTACCATATAAAAAATACATTCAAACCATGGGATATGCATTTGCTAATTACCTAGAAAGGGATTGTATATATCCATTTTATGCCTCATATAAGGTGACTCATATCTGTAGTTTAAGATGTGATTTTTGTAATGTATGGATGGAAGATACGCCTGATCTTATAACAGAAAATGTATTCAAAGTGATTGATAATATCGCAAATTCTAGTATAATTGTTCTGAGTTTAGAAGGCGGAGATCCATTAATTAGAAAAGACCTTGGAAAAATTCTTGAATATACCCATAAAAAACCGTTTATCCTTTTTTTTACAACAAATGGGCATCTTCTTGATAAAAGACCTATGAAGGAATACGGAAAAAACATAGATTACCTACACATTAGCATTGACGAGGGTCATGATAATTTAGAATTTCTTGATAGACTTGAAGAATTTCAAAGTTATGGACCTGAGATATGTATACAAATCGTTGTTACAAAAAAAACAATTTCTGCTCTTGAAAAAAAAGTTAAACGCATTTTTGAAGTTGGTGCCAGAACTGTTATTATGCCTGCATGTCATTTGGATGGAACAGATGATTTCTATCCAGATCCCCAAAAATTTAGAAATGAAATAATTAGACTTAAGAAAAAATATCCAAATACAATTACTACACCCAAGGGTTTTTTGAATAATATCACCAAACCACATGGATGTTCAACTTCCTCAGTAATTATTGATTCAGATGGAGGATTATTTTATCCATGTAGAACAGTTGGTCAAAGACTTTATAATTTCACAGAAGGCTCATTCATGGATTTTTTGAAATCAGATACAGCAAAAAAAGCAAGAGAACAAATGAAAAAATGCAAAAGAAGTTGTGGGTGGTACCAATATTTTGCAACTGATGTTTATTCTTCACCAATATCATTTGCTTCCTCTCTAAGTCCTTATATATTTAAATAATTAAAGATTAATTTTCTAAATTATTATAGATTTTCTTTGATAACTGTTTTATAAAGCTCTTCTGTCTTTTTAGATATATTATTCCAACTATGGTTTTTTATAACATATTTTCTTGCCCTTTTTCCCATCTCTTTTGCCATATCTTCATTACTTAGAATTTTTATACAGTTTTTTGCAATTTCTTCTTCAGTATAATTATTAAATACTAAACCTCGGCCGTTACCAAGAATCTTTTTTGCATTACCTGTATTAGAAGAGATAACTGGAAGTTGACATGCCATTGCCTCCATAATTGTAAAACTTGCATTTTCTCCTCTTGATGGAAATACCACAACGTCAGCAGCCCTAAGATAATCTATTAAAACTTCATCAGGAACAAAACCAGTCATGACTATATCTTCATCGTTTTCACTCATCCTTTTTAACTTATCAAAATCTGTCCCGGTTCCAATGATTATCAACTTAACGTTTTTAATTTTCTTTTTAATATGCTTAAAACTATGAATTAATAAATCAACATTTTTTTGATAGTGCAATCTACCAAAATATAAAATTAATTTATTATTTTTAAAATCCTTTTTAACTATAGATTCACCAGGTGAGAACTTTTTGGTATTGACACCATTTGGAATATGAATAAGTTTATTAGGTTCAATTCCCCATTTTTTAAAAACAGGGATATAATCTTCATTTACACATATAAATTTATCAACATTTTTGGAAATAAAGCGCGTTAATTTTTTAATAAATGCATTATAAATAACTGAAGCAGCATCATTTAACTTGACATCGAGAAGATAATGAGTAGTCATAATAATGGGAGTTTTTTTGTTTTTCAAAAGCCCATGTGAAAAAGTAAAAAGCGGGCTATGAAAATGAATAAGATCTATATTTTTCTCCTTAATAATTTTATCAACAATTTGATATGATCCTGGTTTATTAATAAAAAATACATCCCATAGATTTTTTAAACGTGGTATATGATAATAAAGATTTCCGTCTTCTTCATAAAAACCAAAATCTTTAGTATTTCCTGTAAGTATTAGGATGTTTGCATCTATTTCTTTTACAAGCTCAACTACATGGGTGTAGGCTCCCCCTTCTTTATATGTTGTTATTTCTGCAATATTCATACTTATCTTGAAATATTATCATTAGATGGTAAATAGATTTCCTCAATATAATTCCAATCTACTTCATATACTTCTGTCCAATGAATAGGTTCAAAAGTTATTTTATCTAGTTTAAGTGATTCATTTCTACAAATTAGTTTAAAAGGTGGCTTTTGGAATTTTTCATAAGCGGCAAATTGTTCTTCTTCTGGTCTTGTATCATTCCTCATGTACTTACTAATAACACCTTTAGTAGTAAAAGAGATATGAACAACTTCATATTTCATTATATCATCAATTATTATGTGGGTTATTTTACTGTGATTCTTACCAATACCCATCAATTCAAAGAGGAACTTATCTAAATCTTCTGCTTCCCATAATTCTTGCGTTTCATCAAGAGTTGTATTAAATTCATATGCTTCAGCAAGCCTTGCCAGTCGATGATCTGAAGCAATCATACTTGTATTTTTATCAAGATTGTTAGACATCCATAATATAGAATCAAAATTTTCTGTAGTGATTCCCTCATATGATGCATTTAAAGCACCATGTGCATAATATACAGTTGAAGCCAATGTTATAATTAGAACGATAATTAAGGTAAAATTAATTAATCTTGATTTCCCTGAAATAAGAATTTTTTTTGATAAACCTCTAAAAGACATATATGTCTTCTTGCCAATATTTGGAAGTAAATGTTTGAACTCAGGATCAGCAAAAAATCCTCCAATTCCAAATACAACAACTATTGCAAGAGGAACCATAAGATATTCTAAATGTCTATGTGGAAGCAACGCTCCATTATTTGTAACAAGTGCAAATAAAAATGAGATTAATACAGCTAAAAACCATCCTGCTATAAACTTACCATTTTTTTTATCGTATGTATATTTAAAACCAGAGATTCCAAAACAAGCAGTGATGATAAAAGGAGTTACAAGAATTATAAATTCAGGTGTGATTTTTGATCCTGTCAGGGGATTATCAATAAATAAAACAGATATTAGAACAATGTAGAAAATTAATAATGCTAAATAGAATTTATAAACAAATCTGTTAAAACCGAATTTTCTCTTATTTCTTAATGATTTTTTGATAGGTTGTGTGATATTTTTAATAATATTATTAATTTTACCCTTGTATGTCTTGAAGATAAGATGGTGTTTTCTAAATATTTTAATTGCATAAAACATTCCAAAAAATAATATATAAAATATAACAATAATATATATGGAATGTAGACGAATACCTGCAATTCTAAGTCCAGCAGTCATAAAGGTATCAAATACTGTTTTTGCAATAACTGACCAATAGGTAAAAACTATTAGAGTAATAATAAAAAGATAAATAAAATCTTTTTTAAATGATTTTTTCCATTTTTCTGCTGTTAAGTTTTCCAAAAATACAATAAATATTAACACAATAAGATAAAAATACGTTGTTAGATGATGTGACATGATAAGTAGAATTGTAGAAATCAACAAAGGAATGATATATTTTGTATTCTTTCTATATTTTAAGAATAGATAAGCAGAAAGAATCATAAAAAAATGTCCTAATGTAAGTGGAGATGCATGGCTTGTTTGATAAACATGGAATGGTAAAAAAGTAAAAAATAGTGTTGAAATAAGTGCAATTTTTTTATTTTTAAAAAGTTCATATGTTAGAAAATAAAATATAAAAACACAGAGCCCTCCAAATATAGGAATGAGCTTTGGCATAATTACTTTAACATCAATTCCAGATATCCAATGGGCAAATGCATTAATTAAATAAGTTAATGGAAATTCATTATATGAGCTACCCCAACCAGCATAAGGTGGAAAGAGTTCTCCAGTTTCTGCAACAGTTTTTGATAAACCAAAATATATTCCAAAATCAGCTCCCCATGCTTCATATAACCAGCCAGGTATAGATCTAATGATTATTGCAAGAATTGTAAATAACAGAAGCCAAAAAATCCAATTTTTTATTAATCCCTTGGATTTTTTTACACTTGAAGAATTCATCCTTTCCCTCGTTTTAAGACTTGTTAATATAATTGTCCTTTATTAATTATTACTCATACAAATGGACTTTTATCATTTGAGTTAACAATGTTAATAATATTTTCTACTGTTTCATCAACATTACAATTTCGGGTTATTCCAGTTGTTTTTTTTGCAATTTCTATGTCTGTTTTTAGATTAATCTTATATTGATCAACAGTATAAAACGTTTTTTTCATATTATGAAACTCACCAAGATATACTTGTTCAATTTGTCCGGGCGTAGGAGACATAAGTGCTTTTATACCTACAACTGCTAAATCCATAATTGTTGAGTAACCACTTCGTGAAATAACAAGTTTTGAACGATTTAATAAATCCTCTCTTTTTTCTTTTGGAAGAAAAGAATAAGTTTCAATACCTTTTCTACTAAATTTTTCTTGATCTTCTGTTTTTCCAAGTGTTATAACAATTTTCCCTTTTAAATCATTGACCTGTGATAACAGTTTTTCCTCAAATAATGTTCTTTGTGGCTCAGGACCAGAAATTGAAATTAAAAAGTCTATGTCTTTTTTTATCTGCTTCTTTTTAAAATCAGATAATACTCCAACATAATGTAATTTGTTTTCATTGATTTTTTTAAGATTATGAGACAAATCACCAGAAAGACTATCATTTTTAAAATCAGGTATTAATACTCCTGCAAAACGTTTGAAAAAAAACAGATTGAAAATTTCACTTCCACGTTCAAACTTTTTAAGTCTTAAGGGATTCATGATTCTCATTTGATGAGAAATAAAAAAAGATGGAATCTTTTTATCATAAATATCATATCGTGCATCTGAAATAATTCTATCATATATTCTTTTATCAAGAATTTTTTTAAGTTTTTGAAGGCCTGATTCCATTCTCTTAATAAATGCTGGCCAATAAACAAAACTTTTAACTACAAATTGTCTTGTATTCTCAGAAATAAGTATTGGATAATCTGGAATATCAAAATACTCATTTCCGTTTCCAAGCTCTTTTTTAAGGAGGTCTAAACTTCTACCGCTTGAAATTATTGTTAAATCATTTTTTTCATCTATTAGTTTTCTGATAATTGGCAAAGACCTAGTAGCATGGCCAAGCCCCCATGAACAAACTCCGTAAACAATCTTCATCTTGGATTTTGTATGGTTTAACTAATTAAATATCTAACTGGATGTCATATTTTTATATATTACATTCTATTACAAAACCTTTGAATCTTATGAAATTTAATGAGAAACTTAAAAAGATTGTCAATAAAAACAACAGTTTACTTTGTGTTGGTCTTGATATTGATAAAGAAAAGATACCAAAGTTTTTATTTAAAGATAAAAAAGATCCTTTTTATGAATTTAATAAATCCATAATAAACTCAACAAAAGATATTGTTTGTGCATACAAATTAAATATGGCCTTTTACGAAGTATTAGGTAAAAACGGTATGGAATTACTTGAAAAAACAATCAATTATATTCCTGATGATATTGTAATTATTCTAGATGGAAAACGAAATGACATAAATAATACAGCAAGATTGTATGCCAAAAGCTTATTTGAAATATTTAAGGCAGATGCTGTAACAATTAATCCATATCTTGGTTTTGATGGAATTAAACCATTTTTAAAGTATAAAGAAAAATGTAGCTTCATTCTATGTAGAACATCTAATCAATCAGCAAGAGATTTCCAAGATATTAAGTCAAATAATATTCCTCTCTATCAAATTGTAGCAAATAAAATAAAAATTTGGAATTCTAGTAAAAATTGCGGTGCAGTGGTGGGCGCGACCTATACAGATGAAATAAAAATAGTTCGTGATATATTAGGTGAAGATATACCTCTTTTAATTCCAGGAATTGGTAAGCAAGGTGGAGATATTGAAAAAACTGTAAAATATGGAACAAACAAAAAAGGTATGATGGCAATAATAAATTCATCTCGTGGAATTATCTATGCAGGAAAAGATAAAAATTTTGCAGAAAAAGCTAGAGATGCAGCACTTTTTCTTAAGGATGAGATAGAAAAATATCGATAGTAAACTATCTATAGAAAATGATATATCATACCAAAAATCATATTAATACCATTTTTTATAGGATATATTACCTTGATTCGAAGATCTCCATGATAAGATGATTGGAGAAGCAAGGTCAAGGTAACAAATTGATATCAATATAGGGTCCCTCTCTGATCAATCAGACGTAATGTCAAGAAATGAAAAAGAGGATAACCATGATATCAAATAATTTGTCGCGATATATGTGCGTTATCATTCTACTGCTGCAATATTAGAATGATACTTGCTACTACACCCAACATCAAATAATTGTTGTTGGGTGACAGCGACAAAAAATACTTGAAATATATAATATTTTTTTAGAAATAATTGCCATTTAAATCTTGTATATTTAATTAGTAAATTTTTTTTTAATATGTTCTGTTTGTTTTTATCAAGTTTATAATTTGATATAAATTGCCATCTGAATGCCATATTTACCAATCATTTTTTTAAAAAATAAGCAAAACATTTATAATGGGGTATAATCTTTATCTATATCTAAAATAAGTTCTAAATCTCAACTTATGACCCAGACCTTTCCGGTCGACCTATGAGTTTGTTACATCACTCGCTATGAATAGGTCAATTCTGTTCTGGGTCACAATTAATGGATGTGGAGGTTCAAGAAATACAAGATGTACCTTAGATGGATCTTGCACTCTCTTGGATCTGACGATTGACATATGTTGGTGAAATTTGATTCACCCGCTAATTACAATAATAGTGTGTTAGATTCCGGTTGATCCTGCCGGAGGCTACTGCTATTGGGATTCGACTAAGCCATGCGAGTCGAGAGGGTTCGGCCCTCGGCTGACGGCTCAGTAACACGTGGATAATCTGCCCTTAGGTGGAGGATAATCTCGGGAAACTGAGAATAATATTCCATAGGTCTAGGATGCTGGAATGCATTTAGACTTAAAGCTCTGGCGCCTAAGGATGAGTCTGCGGACTATCAGGTTGTAGTCAGGGTAATGACCTGACTAGCCAACGACGGATACGGGTTGTGAGAGCAATAACCCGGAGATGATATCTGAGACACGATATCAGGCCCTACGGGGCGCAGCAGGCGCGAAAACTTCACAATGCGCGAAAGCGCGATGAGGGAATCCCAAGTGCTTGCACGTTAGTGTAAGCTGTTTCTATGTTTAAAATGCATAGAGAGTAAGGGCTGGGTAAGACGGGTGCCAGCCGCCGCGGTAATACCTGCAGCTCAAGTGGTAGCCGCTATTATTGGGCCTAAAACGTTCGTAGCCGGTTTAATAAATGCCTGGGTAAATCGTATGGCTTAACCATACGAATTCCGGGTAGACTGTTAAACTTGAGACCGGGAGAAGCCGGAGGTACTCCTGGGGTAGAGGTGAAATTCTGTAATCCTAGGGGGACCACCAGTGGCGAAGGCGTCCGGCTAGAACGGGTCTGACGGTGAGGGACGAAGCCCTGGGGCGCAAACCGGATTAGATACCCGGGTAGTCCAGGGTGTAAACGCTGCTTGCTTGATGTTAGTTGGGCTCCGAGCCCAATTAGTGTCGGAGAGAAGTTGTTAAGCAAGCTGCCTGGGAAGTACGGTCGCAAGACTGAAACTTAAAGGAATTGGCGGGGGAGCACAGCAACGGGTGGAGCGTGCGGTTTAATTGGATTCAACGCCGGAAAACTCACCGGAGGCGACGGTTACATGAAGGCCAGGCTGATGACCTTGCCTGATTTTCCGAGAGGTGGTGCATGGCCGCCGTCAGTTCGTACCGTAAGGCGTTCTGTTAAGTCAGACAACGAACGAGACCCTCATCTTTAATTGCTACTGGTAAGTCCGCTTATCAGGCACATTAAAGAAACCGCTGGCGATAAGTCAGAGGAAGGCGAGGGCAACGGTAGGTCAGTATGCCCTGAATCCTCCGGGCTACACGCGCGCTACAAAGGCTAGGACAATGGGTTTCGACACTGAGAGGTGAAGGTAATCCCGAAACCTAGTCATAGTTCGGATCGAGGGTTGAAACTCACCCTCGTGAAGCTGGAATCCGTAGTAATCGCAGATCAACATCCTGCGGTGAATATGCCCCTGCTCCTTGCACACACCGCCCGTCAAACCATGCGAGTTGGGTCTGAGTGAGGATATAGTTTTTGCTATGTTCAAACTTAGGCTTAGTAAGCGGGGTTAAGTCGTAACAAGGTATCCGTAGGGGAACCTGCGGATGGATCACCTCCTACGAAATAAAAATTTGGGTGAGTCTAACACTATAAACATATGTCAATCAAAAAATATATTAAGGTTTCATTCAATTGCTGCCGGTCCTAATATATGGGCCGGTAGATCAGCGGAAGATCGTCTGCTTTGCAAGCAGGAGGCCATGGGTTCAAATCCCATCCGGTCCATATTAATAAGTGAATACATAATATGATATAATTCGCCAACCAGTTTTTTAAAAAGAATTGGTTGGTAAGAACGTAGACAAGAGCAATTGATTTGCATTGATTGTCCATGATCGTTACCATTGAGGATTTCAATGGATTGCATACGCAACCTGGACGAATATTGAGCCAGTATTAATGCCGTTTGGTGGATTGCTCGGTTCGAGAGCTGAAGAAGGTCGTGCCAAGCCGCGATATTACTCCGTGTAGGCGCAAGGAGCCTTTGATGCGGAGATAACTTAATGGGACATCCTGTCACTTCGGTGACACTCACATTAGTGAGGAGGAACCTGCCGGATTGAAACATCTTAGTAGGCAGAGGAAAAGAAATCAATTGAGATTGGGTTAGTAAAGGCGATCGAAAACCCATTAGGGCAAACCGAATCCATTAGCGAAGAGTTATTGGAGATGTGGAGTTTGGACTCTTTTACTTCCTAACTGGTAAACTTGAAGTCTCCTGGAATGGAGCGCCGAAGAGGGTGATAGCCCTGTAGAGGTAAACCAGTGGAAGATTTTTGAGTATCCAGAGTAGTGTGCGTTTGATATCGTACATGAATATGGGAGACATAGACTTCCAACCCTAAATACTTCTCGAGACCGATAGCGTAGTAGTAGCGTGAGTGAAAGTTGCAAAGTACCCCTTGCGGGAGGTGCAAAGAGCATGAATCCAAATGGTTACAGACTGATAAGGCATTAAAGCAACGAAGCCATTAGGTGGAGCAGTGTCTTATCATCCGTTTCGAATAACGGGCCAGGGAGTTCCTGGTAATGGCAAGGTTAAGAGTGAAGAGCTCGTAACCATAGCGAAAGCAAGTGGCCGCAGGTAACAAGGGCCAGGGTGCGCTCGCCTGTAGTCATTACCTCGATACCCGAAGCCAGTCGATCTATACGTGGCCAGGTTGAAGCCCTACGAAAGTGGGGTGGAGGACCGAACAGGTATTGATGTGCAAATCGTTCTGATGAGCTGCGTATAGGGGCAAAAGACCAATCTAGACTGGAAATAGCTGGTTCCCCCCGAGACTACTCGTAGGTAGATCTCTGCTGAGATCGATTGTGCGGTAGAGCACTAATTGGGCGTTTAGGGGAAGAAATTCCTCGGCGTCTTGTTAAACTCCGAATGTGCAATCATCGTAGAAGCAGGGTAGTGAGGGCATCTGGGGTAAGCTTGATGTCCAAAAGGGAAACAACCCAGCCTTATGTTAAGGTCCCAAAGTATTAACTAAGTGTCATAGATAAAGAGTGTTTATAACCTCAGACAGCCAGGAGGTTGGCTTAGAAGCAGCCATCCTTTAACGAAAGCGTAACAGCTCACTGGTCGAGGTTGTATGCCTCGAAAATGGACGGGGCTAAGTTAATCACCGATACATAAGCACTCTTAATAGGAGATTGAGTAGGGGGGCGTCGTGCGTGGGTAGAAGTTTGGCCGTGAGGTCAAGTGGACCGCGTTCGAACGAGAATCCTGGCAAAAGTAGCAGCTAAAGTAGAGTGAGAATCTCTACCACCGAAAGGGCTAGGTTTCCTCGACGATGTTCATCAGTCGAGGGTTAGTCGGTCCTAAGTTAATTCTTAACCGAAATTATCGAAAGGGGAACAGGTTAATATTCCTGTACTTAACATGCATTTGCTTAAATTTTGACGCATTCAGGTATGCTTTGCAGGCTTGTCTGTCTGTTCAAACGTATTAAATCGGGGGAGTACCGTAATGGTGAGAACTTGGTCAAAGCGTGATGAATCTACCACTTTTAGGTGGATTAAGCTGATCCTAAGTGCTCGTAAAAAGGGATTTAAGATGTAGCATGTTAATCCGTACCGAGAACTGACACAGGTGCCCCTAGCTGAGAAGGCTAAGGTGTGTCGGATTAATTTAGGCAAGGGAACTCGGCAAATTGGCCCCGTACCTTTGGTAGAAGGGGTGCCTGCTTTGTAGAAAGCAGGTCGCAGTAACTAGGGGGCTCCGACTGTTTAGTAAAAACACAGGAGACCGCAAGTCCGAAAGGATTAGTATGGTCGCCGAATCCTGCCCAGTGACGGTATCTGAAAACCTAGTTCAATAGGATGAAGGACCGTTAAACGGCGGGGGTAACCATGACCCTCTTAAGGTAGCGTAATACCTTGCCGCTTAATTGGCGGCTTGCATGAGTGGCTTAACGAGAGCCCTACTGTCCCTGCCTGAAACCCGGTGAAATTGACTTACTGGCGCACAGTCCAGTACCTTCTAGAAGGAAGCGAAGACCCCGTGGAGCTTTACTACAACCTATTGTTGTGATACGGTTTTTGATGTGAAGCGTAGGTGGGAGCCATCGAAGCCTTACCGCTAGGTAAGGTGGAGGCGCCAATGGGACACCACCCTTCTTTTGCCGCGTCACTAACTCGAAAGAGAACACCGTTAGGTGGGTAGTTTGGGTGGGGCGCCACACGCTCGAAAAGGTATCAAGCGTGCCCAAAGGTCACCTCAAGGAGGTCAGGAATCTCCTGTAGAATGCAAGGGTAAAAGGTGGCTTTACACGGATTGAAACAATAACAATCCGTGTTGCGAAAGCAGGGCCTAGCGAACCAACCAGCCTCTTTTATGGGGGCGGTTGATAACAGAAAAGTTACCCCGGGGATAACTGAGTTGTCTTCAGTAAGAGACCATATCGACCTGAAGGCTTGCTACTTCGATGTCGTCTCTCCGCATCCTGGTGGTGCAGCAGCTGCCAAGGGTGGGGTTGTTCGCCCATTAAAGCGGATCGTGAGATGGGTTTAGACCGTCGTGAGACAGGTTTGTTGCTATCTTCTAGAAG
>CAYFVP010000051.1:0-9228 GCA_964346655.1 uncultured Thermoplasmatales archaeon | reverse complement strand
TATTTAGTTTCTCATACGATAAAAATACTAGTGGATTATTATTTCCCACCAAATTCTCTAGATTTGTTTTAAGTTGAAGTAAAAATGCATGCAGTTGAATAAGTTCATCCTTCTGAATTGTTTTCCCCGTACTCAAAAACTCTTTTTAAGTTAAATAATTTCTGCTTGGGCAAGATTTGACAAAAAAAGTAAAAGATATTTTATTTTTCATCTAATATTTTTTCCATCTTATTGATAAGAATTGCCAGACGTTTACCTTTTTCGGTTAGACGATAATATCTAGCATTTCCTCCATCTGCAACCCGTTCAGATATAAGCGAATATTTTATGAGTTTTTCTAACGCCCTTTTTGCAGTTGAATTATTACTAATTTCTACAAGTGGTTTATTATTGTAGAGTTTGCTATATAATACTTCCCCGTTTCTATGCAAAACAGACATTATTTGAAATATGCCCCGTTGTCCTTCAATTTCTTTAATTTTTTTATTCGCGATTATATTATCCCCAACCTTTAACTTATTAAGGTATAAATAAGCACATATTTAATAGTTATCGTTAAACGTTAAAAGAAAACTTTATATAATAAATAATATATCTAATTTTTACGTTTAACGATTAACGTTAAAAAATAAAAGGAGGATTGGAAAATATGACCAAACCAAAATCATTTGCCTTAAACAAAACAGATAAAAAAGCAGTGAAATTATTAACAGATCTTGGTATGCCAAAAAACATTGCTAAAACATTAATGTATCTTTCACATGTCGATGAATGTTACAGTGTTGATATTGAACATGGTGCAAATCTTAGACAACCTGAAGTAAGTATAGCTATACGAGAACTTAGGCGAAGAAAATGGATTAAAGAAAAAACCCAAAAGAAAAAAGGAAAAGGCAGACCCTGTTATATATACAAACCAACGAAGCCTTTATCTAAATTATTAAATGATTTTGAGCAAGACAAATTAGAAGAAGTTGAAGCTTTTGAAAATAATATCTCGGAGCTTAAACATCTTATAAAACAAAGATAAAAACAGATTTATATGATGATAAGACCCTGAAAAATATAATCTTGATATTTCTGAGGATTAAAAAGTCGGGAAGAGTATAAAAGATCTTCTTTTTAGAATTCAAATTTCCCTCCCAAATACCTATAATATCTATTGTACTCTTCCCAATTTCCCTCCATTTTCATCAAATAAAAATGGTGAATAAAATGACAAGTAAAAAAACACAAAAAATAGAAGAAACGACCCTATGTCCCAAATGCGGGAGTAAATACATAAATAAAGACGAGTTTAGAGCCGAATTAATATGTGATGATTGTGGTCTTGTTATTGAAGAAGATTTAATTGACTATGGCCCTGAATGGCGAGCATTTGACAGTGAACAACGAGAAAAAAGAACACGTACTGGACCGCCTATGACTCTCATGATTCATGATAAAGGTCTTAGCACATTGATTAGTTGGAAAAACCGAGATTCTTATGGCAAATCTATTCCAAATAGAAACAGAGCTCAATTATCAAGGTTGAGATGGTGGCAGAAAAGAACCAGAACTAGCGGTTATATAGAACGAAACCTTTCAATTGCTCTTTCTGCACTTGTCCGTATAGCTTCAAGAATGGGGCTTCCACGGACAGTAAGAGAAACCGCTGCTATGATTTATAGAAAAGCGTTCTTAAAAAAGCTTATTCGCGGTAGAAGCATAGAAGGCGTTACCGCTGCAGCATTATATGCTGCCTGTAGACAGTGTCATGTTCCAAGGACACTTAATGAAATAAGTAATGTAGCACAAATACCGAAAAAAGAAATAGGGAGAGCCTATCGTTTCATCGCAAGGGAACTAGAATTAAAACTGATACCTACTTTGCCACAGGATTATATTACAAGATTCTGCAGCAAATTAAAGCTAACTGACAAAGTACAAACTAGAGCACTAGAGATAGTAAAAGAAGCTGTAGAGCGAAAAATCACCAGCGGGCGTAGTCCAACAGGTTTTGCAGCAGCATCAATTTACATTGCATCAGTGCTCTGCTGTGAACGAAGAACGCAACGTGAAATAGCAGAAGTGGCAGGCGTAACAGAGGTAACTATTCGAAATCGATACCAAGAACTTGCGGCAAAACTAGATTTAAAGATAATCTAATAGGTGTATCATCCTACCTATTTACTCTTCTTTTTAGTTGCTAAAACTATTTTAATAGATGATACATTAAAGGTCCTTCCTAGCTCTAGTTATGCTCTAAGAACTAATTTTTATGTTCTTGATTTTTGTATCTTTGATAAACCTATTTCTTTTAAATTTATTCAACTATGCCCTCAATTTTATCACAACAAGTTTTTGTCTCAATCCATAGTTCAACCATTTCATCTATTACTTGTTTTACCTATTTCAATATTTAAGGTCATTTAATCATCAAAAAAAAGGAGTAATCATAGAATATTGCAATAACGTTTAAACCTATAACCATTAGGCTAGAAAAACCAATTTATCTATGAAAATTATATCAAACGAGTTTGTCCTTGAACCTTATAATTTGAGAGAACCTCAAAAACAGAATCCTCTTGTAATATTTTCATAATTTCTTCCGAGGAATATGAAAGTTTTATATCTCTTGTTCTACCATATCTACCCTTAGATATAACTCTTGCAGTGATAATTCCGAGCATATCTAGCTCTGAAATAAGATCTGCAATTCTTCTCTGTGTTAAAACATCTGTTCTTGTTTTTTTACATAAATCTTTATAGATTTCATAAACCTCACCAGTTGTAAGAACTCCTGTTGTTCCTGATTTATTATTATACCTTTCCTGCAGAAGTATTGCATGTAAAACAAATTTTGACTGTGTGGGAAGAGTTCGAACTACTTCAATAATACGATCAATTTCAATCTTATTTTGTGCAAGCCTTACATGTTTTTTAGTAATTCTTAAAGACTTACTTCTCTCTGCAAGTTCTGCAGATATTCTCAAGAGATCAAGAGCCCTTCTTGCATCTCCATGTTCCTGGGCAGCAAGAGCAGAACAAAGTGGAACTACATCTTCATCAATACTTCCAGATTTTAATGCAATATTAACACGTTGATTTAAAATATCTTCAAGCTCTTTTGCATCATATGGTGGGAAAATCATGTTTTCCTCACCAAGGCTTGATTTAACTCTTGGATCTAAAAACTCTGTGAACTTAAGATCATTTGAAAGACCCACAATTGAAACTTTAGCATTTATTAAATCAGAGTTAATCCTAGATAGATTATAAAGTGCTTCATCTCCCTTTAATTTATCAACTTCATCAAGAATAATTACAGTTACACCACTTTCCTTTTCAATCATCTTAATTAGTTTTGAATAAACCTCATCAGTTGGCCAGCCAGTAAAAGGAATGCGTTCTGACCAATTATTTATAAAATGATTGGCAATATTTTGTAAAAGGCGATACTGGGTATCAACAACCTCGCAATTAATGTAAATGAAATTTACCTTTCTTTTGGTTTCTTCACCTTTTTTAACTAGTTCTTTACCAACAAATTTGGTAACTGCAGTTTTTCCAGTTCCAGTTTTTCCATAAATAAAAACATTTGAGGGAGTTTCCCTACGCAGTGCAGGAACTAAGGCAGATGCCAAATTGTTTATTTCTTTTTCCCTATGAGGTAAAACATCAGGCATATAGGTTGGTCTCATAGCCTCTCTATTTATAAATAGACCATTACATTGTAATAATTGACCAAAGATATCCCTATTTATTGTATTTTTTCTATTCGTAAAAAACCCTCGCCCAATTTAATGTAATAGACTATTCAATATTAAATATTTATGAAATTTCTGAACTATTTTTCTCCTTATTTGCTTCTGTTAATTGTTAAATACCCAGGGGCCTATATTTCCTGTGGAAAATATGTATTTGGAAATATTAATATTTAAATTTATTTATTTCTATATTTTTAAAAATCAGAAGATTCAAATATTTTAAATTTCATACACATATAGATATACTCACGTCTTTTAATCTTATTAATAACCCAACCTCACAATTATATGTTCCACACGAAACAAAGGGGCATCTCTGTACTAATAAATTATGGTTTTTTCAATAAAATATTTAATAAAAAAAGGAGGATTTATAGTCCCCCGATAATAATCACATCTTTTACTGATTTAATAGAATCAAATGGAAAAACAAGATAGCCTTGATTATCCATATGATAAAGTCTTGGATCAATATCATCAGATGGTTCTACGAGAAGCCCCATTAATTTTCCGGTTTTACTATCAACAGTAGTATTTCTCATAATACCAAGATATAATCCTTCCTCACTCATAACCGACTTACCTCTTAGCTCATTTTCAGTAATCTTCATTATTTTTCCCTCCTTTTTATTTAAATGAGTTACATGTATTGAATATCTTTTTCACTTTTATCCTTTTTGGCGATTCCACTTCCTAAAGTTTCAGAAACTTTATCATAGAATTTTATAATATTAGGGGTAATAGAACCACGTACTGTTTCCATTGCATTTTCAAAATGTAGCTTTTTTACAATTTTTGCTTTATCATTCTGTCTAATGGCAAGCATTGCTGCTTCTCTACAAAGAGCTTCAATATCTGCGCCTGAATAGCCTTCAGTTTTTAATGTCAACCAAAACAGGAGTTTATCGGTATTAGATAATTTATTTATTTTATTAGTAGCCTTGGAAGATTCCTTTTCAGGTCTATCAACCTCTGATTGAGATAAATCCTCTCCGCTAGCTCCAATTTTAATTATTTTTTCTTGTTCTTTATTTAATTCTTTAATTTCCTCTTTGACGTCAAGTTCTATTTGTTTTAACTCTTCTTTTGCTATTTCAATTGGTATATCTTTAGTATGAATTCTAAAGATTTCCAAACGAGCTTTTTTGTCAGGTGCACGAATTAAAACAAGTCTATCAAATCTACCAGGTCTTAAAAGACCTTGATCAATTATATCTGGTCTATTTGTTGCGCCAATTACAACAACACCTTCCATACTTTCAAGCCCATCAATGCTAGTTAAAAGTTGATTAACAACACTTTCAGTAACATGGGTTCCAGTATCTCTTCCTCTCATAGGAGCAATGGAATCAAGTTCGTCAAGAAAAACAATGGTTGGTGCAACCTGCCTTGCCTTTTTAAATAACTCACGAACTGCCTTTTCACTTTCACCAACCCATTTACTCATTACTTCAGGACCTTTAATTGAAATAAAATTTGCATTTGATTCATTTGCAACAGCTTTTGCAAGTAATGTTTTACCTGTTCCAGGTGGGCCGTAAAGCAAAATACCTCTAGGAGGTGTGATCCCCATTCTTTTGAAAACTTCTGGTTTTGTGAGCGGCCATTCAATTGCTTCTATTAATTGTTGTTTTGCCTCATCAAGTCCACCAATATCATCCCAAGTAACTTTTGGCACTTCGATTAAGAATTCACGCATTGCAGAAGGTTCAATGCCACGATGGGCATTTTTGAAATCTTCCATTTGAACTTCCATTTTTTCTAAAACATCTACAGGAATGGGTTTTTCAAGATCAATTTCTGGTAAATATCTTCGCAAAGCACTCATTGCTGACTCTCTTGCAAGAGCTGCAAGATCTGCACCAACATAACCATATGTATTATCAGAAAGAGTATCAAGATTGACATCCTTACCCATAGGCATTCCACGGGTATGGATCTGCAGAATTTCCTTTCTACCGTTTCTATCTGGTGCGTCGATTCTTATTTCTCTATCAAATCTCCCGGGCCTTCTTAATGCTGGATCGATTGCATCGGGAATATTAGTTGCACCAATGACAATTAGTTTGCCTCTGCCCTTTAAACCATCCATAAGAGTAAGTAACTGAGATACAACCCTTCGTTCAACCTCACCATGAACTTCACTTCTTTTAGGAGCAATTGCATCAATTTCATCAATAAAAACAATGGAAGGGGAATTCTTTTCAGCATCTTCAAATATCTTTCTTAAATTTTCTTCACTTTGACCATAAAACTTTGAATTATGAAGCATAAAATAGGGCTCACAAATAAAACTATCATTATTTACAGTGAAATCATAAAGCTCTTGTTTTCCAATAAATGAGATATCTATTATTTTTTCCCATCCTAAATCTGATCTCATAAGATTAAAAAACTCTGTTTTAAGCTGATTACTTAAAATACCATTTTCTTTTGCAAGGTTGTATAATCCATTCAAGGCATATCTAGTAATATTTCCGTTTTTATAAATGTAGTAATCCTTATTTCTATATTTTTTATAATCTAGCTTATCACGAATTTCAGATGATAAAAGAGAAGGATAAGGCACATCTTGAAAATCTTTTATTCTTTTGACATTTTTAATACTATTAAGTCGCTTTATTTTTTCTGAACAGGAAGAACCAATTTTTAAAAATTTTAATCTACCACCATAACCTCGAACTGTCAATTCATAAATATCGCCCTTAGGGGTTTTATGTATATTAATTTTTGAGGAAATTGCTAGTTTTATCTGAAGTAAAGATTGAAGATCCTGAATAAAACTTTTAGATTTACTAAAAAGCTTTGGTGTAGGATAAGTATCAGTCATTGCAACTGTTCCATCGCCATCAAGATAACCTCTAATGAATGCCATCACCTGTTTTTTTGGTAATTTATAGAAATAAGATGGAATCTTGAGCTTATTTGTTCTATCAAAATTAATATGTCTTAAGAATTCTATGAGCGTTTTTGAGTAAAAAACTATTCTTCCATCATTATATTCTTTTATTTTTGTTATATCAAATAAGTCTTTTAACAAGGTTTTAAACCGATCTTTTAATTCATTATCTTTATTTGCAAAAGTTATACAGTCTCTCTTTTTGCTAATGTTTCCGTCTGAAACAATTAGACCAAGAAATTCTAATAGGTCTTCAGAAGTTTTGTTAGGTAATTTTATAAAATTACTTCTTGAAAGATTCCTACTTCTAATGGCATATTTGCCATCAATTTTTACAAGATTTATGATTTTTTCTGGTTTTAATATTTGACTTTTTTCTGTTGTCTTAATGTTATTGATTCTAGCAATATAATCGCCTTTTTTCAAATCTAAAACACGTTTCCAAACAAGTTTTCCATTGTTAATAACAAGAAAGGGCTGATTATGGGACGAATTAATTGTATTTCCATCACTAATTTTTATCTCATAAGTTGGAGCATTTAGTTTTGTTACATGCGTTATTTTCGCTCTTTTTATTTCCCCATCTTTAAAGGCAAATGTTGATAACGGCTTGTTAAGAGCAATTGTAACCCCATTAGATCCCTCAATTATTTTGCCCTCTTTTTCAAAAACTTCTTTAGCTGTAATATGACCACTTGGATTTGTAAATATTCTTGTTTCTTTATCAACACACATTATTTCAGGACCATTGATAGTATAAAAGTTTGCACCAGACTCATTTGCTACAGCCTTTGCAATAAGGGTTTTACCGGTTCCTGGTGGACCATGTAATAAAACTCCTTTTGGAGGATCAATACCAAGGCGATCAAAAAGCTCAGGGTGTTTAAGTGGGAGCTCAATCATTTCCCTTACCTTTAAAATTTCTTCATGAAGGCCTCCAATATCTTCATAAGAAACCCTTGGGCCTTCAAGCTCAATTTCTTTTGCAGCTTCTTCTTTTACTTTAATAATGGTATCTTCACTAATTGATATAATTCCGCCAGGATTAGAGTTAATAATTACAAAAGGAAGAGAGCTACCAAATAATGCAATTCCAGGTATAATAACACTATCTCCTTTTGTTAAAGGTCTTTTTAAAAGACCTTTTTTAATTAAATTTTCAATGCCACTACCAAACTGAATTTGTTGTCCTTTAGATATAAGAGGTGCTAGAGTTACTTCCCTTGCACCTTTAACATCTGCTCTTCTTATTTTAACACGTTCTCCTAGGCCACTTCCGCAATTTTTTCTTGTCAAATTATCTATTCTGATAATTTCCTTTCCTTCATCAGTAGGATGAGCCCGCCAAACAGCAGCAGCAGTTATTTTTGTACCTTCTATTTCTATAACATCTCCAATAGATAAATCTAGATTCATTCTGGTTTGATGATCAATTCTAGCTCTACCATATCCTACATCTTGTTGGAATGCTTCTGATATCTTTAATATAGCTTCTTTTTGTTTCATTATACTCCCACCAAATAAAAGGTGCTTTTAGGTTTAATAAACAAGTTATTATTATATTTTTTTCTTTAGCACTTTAAGTACAAAAACATCATAACTAAAACATTATAACAGAAAAAAAGTCTTATTTATAACATAATATTTAAATTTACATATTAAAATTGATACTTTTGTGAAGCTAAAATATTTTTCATTATTATTTTCTATTTCAGGAATTCTAATTTTATATTTATTTTCAAAACTATCTCAACCCACTTTAATTGATATAAATAAAATGTCTGATTATGAAGGTAAAACAGTAACTATTAAAGGATTAGTAAAAGAACATCATTTAACAAAATACGGTAGTCAAATAATAACAATTATTGATAAAAACGCTTCTACTGAAATCTTTGTTGAAGGAAAAATGGATATAGAATATGGAGACATGATTCAAGCTACTGGAGAAGTACAAAAATATAAAGATGATTGGGAGCTAATTGTAAACGATAATAAACAAATAAAAATCTTACAAAAATGGCAAAACACAACAATACCTCTTTGGCAACTTGCAGAAAATCCAACAAAATATCTTGATTTAAATGTTAATGTATCTGGTTATGTTGAATTTATTTCAAATGAAAATTTTTATCTTGTTGATGTAGAAAAGAAACATTCACTTTTAATTTTATACACATATTCAAAAAATATAACAATATATCCTGGTCAGAAGATATATGCCTTTGGAAGGTTTTGCTTTGATGAAGAAAATTTTAGGTACAAACTAAGAATTTACGAAGATTACCATCGAATAGTTCAAATTTCTGAAGAGTAATATTTATGCTACCACTTCTTCTTATTATTCTTTTTTGTATACTCGGGGTAATAACAGGTATTGCAACAGGTCTTTTACCAGGTCTTCATGTAAATAACATTGCCTTAATCCTTTTATCTTTATCTGGAGCAATTGTTGCAGGTTTTAGCTTTCTTTTTGAGTATAAAATTACTGAAGATTTTATTCTTGTATTAATTTCTATTTACATAATATCAACGTCTATTTCTCATACATTTCATGACGTAATTCCCTCCACTTTTTTG
>CAYFVP010000050.1:0-2938 GCA_964346655.1 uncultured Thermoplasmatales archaeon | reverse complement strand
AATTCCCTTTTAATTCTGCAATCAATTCTTCGGCAGAGCTAGGTTTTGGAAAACATACCATATCTGCTTTTACAACCTCTACTATTGTTATATATTTCTTGATATTATCTTTTGTTGTGCAGGCGCTTGTATTAGCTATAAGACAGTGTGGTCCACACAAACAGTATACGGTTGCAGGATTAAGTTTGGAACAAAGGTAAAAATGGGGTATAAAAACATGAGGAAGTTTGTAAACTAAAAAACCCCCTGTCTTCTCTTCCTACATATAATCATATGCCTAAGAGTTATTTAATTTTACTTTTTTTAATATATTTGCAATATTTGTTGCAAATTTTTTCTTATGGGAAATGATATTGCAAAAAGAGGTCGAAGAGGAGGTTGAATTGCGAAGGAAAACTACTTCTTTATTCTCTCTTCTCAGCCTCCTATTTTCTATTATTTACTTTTAACAGATTATATAGTAGGTAACACATATTTGTACTTTCCAATAGAACAGCGTAAACGGAGCATCATGTTTGCATTCTGCTTCTACATCGCAATCAAGGTTTACCACGTCAGTCCAAGTCCACGTCTCGGGTGCATTATTATCTTCTGTTATGTCAAACCAGGGTGAATACGTGGGACACCAGACCGTATTAAACCGATGATCGTTTCCATCAGAGCTTCCACCATATACCGGCCGCAGAATGATATCATACTGACTACCATTATGATTACCATATACTCTTAATTCCACTTTTGTTATTGTACCAGAACTAAACTCGAGGTAGCACTCGGGAGACCAGGAACAAGTATTACCGTCTAATAGTTCAACATCGCAACTAATAGTTGTTGATGCACCACCCCAAGGGTAGTGTATCTCCCAAGCTTCAGTTTGGTTATAGCTATCAAAATCAAATATTATCGTTTCACGAGATATCGCTCCTGCATTCAGTTCTTCAGGTGGTATCAAAAGAGCACTCGTACATATCAGCAGCATTGCAACTACAGAACATATTTTTTTATTCATATTTCACTCCCCTTAAAATTATTTGGTAATTAATCTATTATAAGTTTTTTTTAAAAGAATAACGGTAAAATATAGGTAAAATATAGGTAAAAATAGTAGTAAAATATATTTTCTTTTGTTAAATATTACAGTAGTTGTCTCTTATTTAATAATGACCTTCCCTTTTGTGTTATGTGTATGGTCTTCAATCTGCCTCTCTTTTTTATAGATATTAACCCTTTCTCTTTCAAAATACCTAGCCTACGGGAAGTAGTTTTACTTACGATATCAAATTCTTTACAGATTATTTTATAAGAGATTTCAATATTATTTTGTTTTTTTAAAAATATAAAATTTAATATATTATATAACTCCTCTCCAATTTCTAAATCCTCAATTTTTCTATTTGGTAACAATAAAAGTTCATTTTCCAAAACTGCCATTTGTTTATCATTTAAAAGAGTTGGATCAAGACGCAATAATAAAATCGAGTTTGTATTTAAAACGATTTCCCGAATTTGATACAAAGCGCTTGTAAATTTTTCAAAAGGATATTTTGTAAGAAAATAATGAATTCCATTTAATAATATTACTGAGTTGTTATTTTTCTTACTGAATTTTTTTATTTTATTTAACAATTTTTCTATTGTAGAGATGTTTTCAAAACCTTTTAGTTTTTTTTGACTTAACAATATAATCTTTTTCACCCTAGTTAATGAAGGTATATTTTTTATCATCTCAGGTGATGATCTGGTGATTAATAAATTATTATAATCTATTCCGCATAAATCTGCAAAAAGATTTAATGCATACGCAAGGTCTTTATCCGGTATAAGATAACAGTTTCCCCTAATTAATCTTCCGTGAATTCCTGAATCATGAGTTATATCTGTTCCAATAAACAGAGCACCAAAATTTTGGTCCTCATAAGTTCTTACAGGTGTACACGAAACCTTTATTATTCTTCTGCCTCCATATTTTGTTTGCAATATCAATTCAGAAAAACGAATTTTTTTCCCAATTAAGATACTCATAAGAGTATCTATTATTTCATCTGGATTAGCAAACACTGAAAGCTTGTCTAGAGTTTTTCCTATAACCTCTTTAGATTTATACCCTGTCAGCTGCTCTACTCTTTTATTCCACAAAGTGATCTTATTATTCATATCAACTGAAATAATAACTTCAATAGCACCATTAACAATTTTTTGTAGATTTTCCATTATTTTATCTGCTGTTTCTTCTGCTTTCTTACGACTTCTAGCTTCTTGTAAAAGTTGGTTACATGTAATTTTTAGTTCAGAGGATTTCTCTTTGATCAGTTCCTCAAGGTGAAGGTAATGTTTCTCCTGTTCTAATTGGGTCTTCTTCTGTTGACTTATATCTCGAAAAACAATTATGCATCCAGTAATATTTCCTTGAGAATCTTTAATTGGCGCGATACTATCATCAATTGGTATCTCTTCTCGATCTTTATTAATAAATACAAAATTTTTATTTTCAAGATAAACGATTTTATTCTTCTGAATCGCATCTTTCATAAGATCCTTCTCAGATATATGTGTCATTCCGTCAAAGATTTTAAAAACTCCCACTAAAGGATAGCCGATCACATCTTCTTTTTTACATCCTGTCAGTTTTTCTGCAATAGGATTCAGAAATGTTATATTTTCCTTGTTATCAACTGCAATTACAGCATCACCTATACTTTTTAAAAAAGAAGAAAGCTGCTTTTCACTCTCGCGTAATTTCTTTTCCATTTTATTTTTATGAAGGGCAATCTCAATATTTCTTTGTAAATCATTTAAATCAAATGGTTTTATAATGCATCCATATGGTTCTGTTAACTTTATCCTATCTAACGTCTGAACATCTCCATAAGCTGTAAGATAAATTATTGGGATATTGAACTGTTTTCGAATTTGATCAGCAGCTACCACCCCATCCATT
>CAYFVP010000049.1:0-14414 GCA_964346655.1 uncultured Thermoplasmatales archaeon | reverse complement strand
AGCATTTCAGACAGTCTTTTTGAATCAAGACTGTCATTTTTTGTAATAAGCTGTCTGAGTTGCATAGTGTTTGCAACTCTAATGTCATAATTATTTTTCAAAAAACTCTGGTATAGTGTTGCAGCTTCTCCTTCTAATAGGATGTTTCCTAATCTGTCTCTTACCACATATGTTGTTTTTTCTTTTTTGTTTTAAAATATTTTTAGTTTCTATAATTATCATTATAAGAAATATATTTTTATGTTCATAAAGAGATTCAGCCCATTATTTGGAAATATTTTTCAATTTTTATTTGTAAATGTGTCATTATATTTTGTTTCTTCAAATTAACAATAAATATAACTAAAAACATTAATGAGATGAGCAAGAAATACAAGGATCATAGGCTCTTATAAGCATTTCACATTTTAATGTTATTTCATCCAAAGGTGAATCAATGATTGTATGAACAAAATTATACATATCTTTCTCAACATTACCAGCATTATGAGCTGTTGGTGGCACTATATCTGCTTTCTTAACAATTCCATTGTTATCAAAAGTGTAACTATGATATAAACTTCCTCGTGGGGCCTCTGTTATAGCTGCTCCAAATCCTGATTTACACATAATATTTTCTGATTTTTCTTCTTTATAAGATAAGTCCTTTATGATATCAATACATTCATCAATATCATGAATTAATTCAATGGAACGAGCTAGATGTGAAACAAAGGGATTAAAATTTGGGAAATTAACAACACTGGTCTTTACAGCATTTCTTGCATCATCAGACATCTGTTTCCAATTAATATTTACTCTAGGTAAAGGACCAACCATAAAAGAATCACGTTTTTTAATATATGAATGAAGAGCAGTTGAATATGGTTTTTGCTTTTCATAAATATGATTTCTGTAGTTTAGTTCATTAATATTTAAACCTTCTGTTGATCTAAACCTACCTTCATTAATTGCATATTGTTTAGGATTAGAAATTGCCATATGTTCACATTTTCGTGTAAAATCCGGAATTTTTAGATTTGAAAAAAGTTCAAAAGTTTTAAAAGCATCTTTTTTAGCATCCTTTAACCTTTTATAAATTTCATCAAACTTATTTTTATTTGGAATAGATGTAAATCCACCAACAATCATGGTAACCGGATGAATTGAACGACCACCGATAATCTGTGTAATATCATTACCTAGTTTCTTAAGATTTAATGCTCTTTTTACAATATCGATATGTTCTTTTGTCATAGCAATAAGGCTTTCATATCCCATAAGATCAGGAAGACTTAGAAAATACATACTAAGAACATTACTTTGAATATGAGCACTAATTGCTATAAGTTTACGGAGTTTTTTAGTTTGATCACTAATTTGAATATTCATAGCATTTTCTACAGCGCGTAAAGTTGTTATTTGATGCGCAACTGGACAAATACCACAAATTCTACTTGTTAGTTCCATTAATTCATCATATCTTCTTCCGATAAGAAAAGATTCGAAAAAACGAGGGGGTTCAAAAATTTTAAATTGAAGATTTTCAATTTTTCCATTTTTTTTGATTTCTAAGTTTATTGCTCCTTGTCCCTCAACTCTTGCAATATAATCAACATTAATTATTTTCTCTGACATTAATCTCCTGCCTCTAAACAAAATTCTGAATCCATACCTGCGTATTTTCTAAATTTTAATTTCACTTCTTTTTCACTAAGACCAATACTCCTAAATATATCTGCAAGAGCAGCAGCATTAGGATTACTCATTGGACCAAAACAACCCTCACATTCACGATTCAAAGTTGGACAAATAGCTCCACAACCTGCAGAAATCACAGGCCCCATACAAGCCTTTTTTTCACTAGTAATAAGACATTTATTATCAAGAAGTTTACATTCAACACAAACAGGATGAGACCTCAAATTTGGTTTGATTTCTAAGAGTGATGATTTTAAAAGTTCAATTATATTATCCTTATCTGGTGGACAACCTTTTAACTCTAAATCAACTTTTATATACTCTCCTATTCCATTTAATTTAATAGAACATATTTTTGAACTATCTTCATATACAATATCTTCACTTACCATCTGAGGAATCCAATTACGGATTGATGGAATACACCCACTAATTGCACAATCACCAAAAGCAACCAAAAATTTTGATTTTTTTCTAAGGTCTTTAATCTCATTTATTTCCCATGAAGTTGAAATCCCACCTTCAACTAAAGCAATATCCAAATGATCATTGTTATTATCTCTTTTAGCCATTTTCCAATAGGAGATATCAAATAATTTAAGTAAACTTAAAAATTCATCTTCCATTCTAAATATTTCCATTTGGCAACCAGCACATCCGGTAAATTTAAATATTCCAATCTTTGGTTTATTTTTCATTAATTATTTCTCACCTATAAAGGATGAATAAAAGGTTTAATATCAGCATAATTAAAAATTGGTCCATGCTTACAAACAAATTTTGTACCTATCTGACAATGTCCGCATTTGCCAATTCCACATTTCATACGACGCTCTAGAGAAAGATAGATTTGATTATCATTATAACCTATCGTTTCAAGACATTTTGCGGCATATCGCATCATAATTTCTGGACCACAAATAAAAGCAATGGCATTACGATGATGTGTTTTCATAAGTGGAAAACAAGACGTAACTAAACCAATTTGACATTCAAATAATGGTTTTTCAGTTATATTATCAGCAGTTAAATGTAAAGTGCAATTTTTTATTTTTTTCCATTTTTTAAATTCATATTTAAAAATCATATCCTCAGGACTTCTTGCTCCATAAATTATTTCTAAATCATCAAATTCTTTTCGGTTTTTATTAATATAATCAATTACACCACGCAAAGGGGCTAAACCCATACCACCGGCTACAATCAAAATATCTTTCCCTTTTGCTTTCTCTAAAGGCCATCCTGTCCCATATGGTCCTCGAATTCCAACTATATCCCCTTTTTTCATATTAAATATTTTATTTGTAACATTACCAACATTTCTAATTGTCATATTAATAATATAATCTTCTTCAACATTGGAAAGCGAAATAGCAGACTCTCCAATACCGAAAACACCGACCATCATGAATTGCCCTGGATTCCATAAAAAATCTTGATCTAATCTCTCCTCTGAAAGATTAAAAATATAAGTATTTGTATTATTTGTTTCTTGGATAATCTCATTTATTTTTATGAAATTAGGAACATATTCATTATTCAATTTCTATCACCTTTTCTCAATTCTTTGGCAACTTCAGTGATATCAATTTTACTTGGACAAAACCTTATACATCTCCCACAACCTACACAACTAGAATTCATTTCTCCAGCTGCTGCTCCAAATTTACACATCATCCAATGGCGTATCCTATCCTTTCTATCTCGTCTAAAGTTCTGATCAAGAGCTATTGAAGCATATTCAAGAAGTTGACACGAATCTAGTTCTCGGACACGTTTACCACTTTCTAATGATAAATCCATTGTATCATAAACGTCATAACAATAACAAGTAGGGCAAACAAAGGTACATGACCCACAGGATAAACATGTAAATGAACCAGCAACTCCACCACGCTCACCTAGATTAAGCCAAACTTCATGATTAATATTTTTACTAGCAATTTTAGATAGCCAAGATGTATTAACATATTTCTTGAATTTTTTCTCCATTAATTTTAGCCTTTTTTCTTTCTCATCAAAATCTGTTATTTTAGCAGGTTTAAGTTTTAATCCTTTAACAAGAAGATTACCAGTTTTTGTTCCTATCTCTAAAAGATATTTCATTCCAATATCAGTAAGTAATAGATCAAATCCTTCATTGAGAAATGGACCAGTACCCATAGAGCTACAAAAAGAATGCTCACTCGGTTCAACACAGTTTAGAGCAACTATAACAGTATTTTTTCTACGACTTTGATAATATGTATCGTTAAAATCTCCTGAAAATAATTTATCTAGTTTGAGAATAGCATGTACATCACAGGGATGAACACCAAGAAGAAGTATTTTATCGTCTTGTTTTATCTCGCTAATAGCAATTTTTTTATTTTCAATTTTAAAGGAAAATAATGTTTCTCTTGGCGGAAGAAAGAATTTTTTAGGTGGTAAAACAGTTGATATATAATCAAGATGAAGCTCCTTTACAGATGTTATTTCATTGAATGTTGAATTAGAGCCAGGTTTAGTTGGACCAAACACTCTGCATTTTTCTAAAAATCGATCTAGAAGAATCTTTAAGGAGCTCTTGCCAATTACATAAGCTTTCATAAACAATTTTCCCAATCTCAATTCTATTATAGTAAATTCTTAATTAGAGTCTAATATCTTTTATACGATCAATAATAAAACGTTTTTCACACTCATCAATTTCTTTATCTAAAACTGGATAAATATTTTTTTCTTCAAAATTTTTATGATCTATTAATAACTTTTTCAATTCATTTAAATCAAAAGGTTCCCTTTTCTGAAGTTTTTTTCTTAATGATTCAATTTTTTCTAAAATTTTTGTATGCTGATTCATAAGATCTGAAAAATAATTATAGTCTTTATTGGGATAATCAGGATTATAATAAGCAAATATTGCACGTTCTTCTATAAAAAAATGTTTTTCTAAATTCCACTGAAAAGTATTGAAAGAATTACTTAAAAAACCAAAATTCCTCCCAATATTTTTCTCAACATCTTTAAGATATTCCATAATACGATTATGATCTTTAACCATCAAATCTAAAATTGCAGTTGATTTCATATTGCCTCTCCATTTAAGAATATTGAGATTAATAAATTAAATAAATAGTTACTGGAATTGACAAAAATTTAATTCAATAACACAAAACTAGATATGTATAGATATTAACAAAACCATGTGGATTCTCATAGATATAATCAAATTCAAATACCAATTACGATTCTATTGGAATTGAATCTAATTAATATAAGTTGACAGTATCAATATTTATTTTAGTTAATTTTATATTTTAAAACTATATTCCATATAGTACCTTTTAACAGGGGAGGACATAATATGAAAACGAAAATTGTATGCATTGTATTAATGACGCTGTTGATTTTGACTGCTCTGCCCGCTATGGGAATAACTATTTCTAATAGAGGAAATTTTCAAAAAGATGAGAATGAAGATAGCTCAAATAAAATTAGTTATATTCCAGATACATGGTTAATTACTACAGAATGGGGTCAACGTCAACTTTACAACACTAAATGCCCAATAGACCCGGATACTAGTGATAATTATCGTTTAGGTTGTTGGTCTGTTGCTATTGGACAAATTATAAGATTCCATGAACTACAGTCATATGGAGAAGTTGTTTACCTCTGGGGTGATTTAAATACTCTTGTAAATGATTTAAGCTCACATGAGTATGATTGGGATAATATGCCAGATGTTCTACATGCAGGCTCTACAGAAGAGGAAAAAGATAACGTCTCCTGGCTTCTTTATGATACTGCAACAGTGATTCAAAAAAACTGGGGAACCGATTATTATTGTTTAACTCCTACTAAAATGGTTGAAGAAATCAAAGAACATTATCAGTATATTGCTGAACAGACCGAGGTGGAGGATAATCCAGATATTAATGAGATAATCGAGGAAATAGATGGATATCGGCCCTGCATGTTATATTTAGAGAAACTTGCAGGTGGAGGTCATGCTGTAGTAATTGATGGTTACCGTTTTAGGAGAGACTTTGAGGTTCATTTAAATATGGGATGGTATGGAACTGAAAATAATTGGTATGTTTATAATGATTCAATATTAGATTATGATGATAATAGTGTGAGAAAAGTAATTTTCATTCGAATTGCACCAAATAAACCTCAAAAACCAGTTGGACCTGGGAATGGTTCTCCAGGGCTAAAATATGACTTTCAGACCCAGACAACTGTAAAAAACAACCTTCCAATTTATTATAGATGGGACTGGGGAGATGGCACCTTTTCTAATTGGATGGGACGATATGAGTCTGGTGAAATCTGTACAGCATCACACACTTGGAAAGAAAAGGGCAAGTATCAAATTAGAGTTAAAGCCAGAGATGTAAATGGGTGGGAAAGCCCTTGGTCTGATCCATTTTCTATTAATATACCTAGAAATAGAATTACTACTAAACCGTTTTTGTTAAGCATTTTTAATAGTTACATCAGTATGTTTCCAATGCTAGAAATATTATTGCAACGATTTGTATAGAATAGTCGGGATTTGAGTCCGAGGCCGTCCCATATAAAGAAATCTAATCACAGATGAAGATAAGTTAAATGAAAAATTTGAGTTTATACTGTATTTGCACATATTTCTGAAAGAAGATTTTAAATACAATATAAGATTTAAAATAAGTTAGAGGAGGTAATATGAAACGAAATACGTTTAGAAAGATTCTAGTTGCTGGAATCATTATTTTATTTTTGAGTTTACTTGCACAACCTATTACATCTATAGATATTCCAAAAGATAATGAAATTGTATCTAGTGTCATTTCAGGTGATTCTATACTTGAAGAGGAATGCAACTGTCCAGATGTTGATAGCTCAGGAAGACCATTATGTGATTTACTACTGAAGATTATGGATCGCAATGAACTAAGACTAATTGAACTTGCTGAATTACTTGAGAAATATGAAAATAATCCTATAATAGGTGGTATATTAGGACTTATTACATTGTCTGTTCTCTACTGGGATGCTTTTTTTATAACGCTTTGGGAATTATTTAAATGTTACAGTTAAAATAAAGTAAAGAAACTTAGGGATCTATCGGGATTAAAGATTTTTCTAACTTAGTTTAATAATTATTAAAAATGCCCTTAAAAACATTTGAAATTGCGTCTATATTACCCACAAAATATTTTTTTAAAATATCTAATTTTAGTCATATATTTTGTTATAATAAAAATTTAGATGCAGTGGTAATAGTGGACTTGTCGGGATTTGAACCCGAGGCCTCCTCCATGCCAAGGAGGCGATCTTCCGAGCTGATCTACAAGCCCACTTGTAACCGCCTCTAAACAAGGTTTAGCAAATAAAATTTACGCATAAAAAAATATAAGATAGAAATTCTGTTATTATTTTTTTAAACTGGTATTTTTTTTATTTTTGCAGATAATTCGTAAATATTTTAAAAGAATTGAAATCTCGTCGTTTAAAAACTTTTAGAAGTTGTCGCAAAATATATGATGGTCGTAGGTAAAACTTATGATAAGTTCCATTACATATTTTTCTCAGTTCTTCTTTTGTGAAATTTCCGAGTTTTCGATCTGAATCAGACAATACAACATATCCGTCATTTTCATGTATTTTACCAGATTTTACCGCTTCAATCCATAGATCAGATCCATATAAATATGATAGAGGATAGAATAATGCATAATCTAAGGGTAATGAACATGCGAATTTGATTGTTTGTTTTATGTGCTCCTCTGTTTCAATAGGTGCACCTAATATCATTTGTCCCATAGTTTGGATACCTGTTTCATTAGCAAGCTCCACAGCGTTTTTAATTTCATCAAGAGTGATTTTTTTATCATAGAAATCAAGAACATCTTGATTTCCTGATTCAATTCCATATGAAATAAATTTAACACCTGCTTTTTTCATTTTCTGATACAACTTTCTATTGGCAGTATCGACGCGTGTGCCATGAATTATCAAATCGAGAGTAGATTTTTGCTCAATTAATCCATTCATGATTTTATGGGCTCGTTTTACATCAGTGAGGAAATTTTCATCAATAATTACTATTGTCCTATATATTTTCTCTAAATCCTGTAGTTCTTCAAGTACGTTTTCAGCTGAACGTTGTCTAAATGTAGAATAGTATTTATTTCTTGGACAAAAACGACATTTAAATGGGCAACCCCTAGTTGTTGAAATAGATCCAACTTTTCTTTTAAATAAAAATGAGTTATTAAATTTCCCATATTCATATTTTGTAATGAGATGATGAGAAGGAAAAGCTATTTCATCTAGATTAGTGAAAAATACAGGCTGCTTACCTTTTTTTATTGTTTTATTTTTTCGATAATGCACACCTGGTATCTCTGAAAGTTGCTTTTTTCCCATGAGTGCATCTGCAATATCTTTTATTGTTTGTTCCCCATCTCCTTCTACACTAATATCTGCATTAGGTATATCTATCAGAGATTTTTTAGGATGAAATATACAATGCGGTCCACCAATTATTATAGGAATAGAAGGTTCTGTTTCCTTAATCATTTTAGCAATATCTTTTGCATATTTGAAAGGATAGGACGCAACACAAATACCAATGGCGTCAATATTTTTTAATTGTGTCTTAATTTCAGTGTCTGGATCTTTTTCACCAAAATATTCGATTAATTCAATACTATGGCCTTCATCTTCTAAAGATCGTGCAATATATAGAAGTCCTAATGGAGGGTATTGCGGTAATGCTAATGTGTCCTTTTTTAATCCTCTGTATAGAAAATCTCTCTGAGCATTAATCAGAAGAAATTTCATAACTTCCCCACTTTAAATATTAAAGGTTTGATATATAAATTTAATACCTTTCAAGGAAATGCACTTAAAGATGATTTGCATTATAAATCGATAGGGATGAGTGGTTAAGATAAGGTGACTTTTTAGAATGAAGAAGAAAGAACTTGAAATTATGCTTCAGAAAGTTCCATCATTTGAAAGACCAGCTCCATATTTAGAGCAATATTTAACTCCAGCTAGTATTGTTGCAGATATAATTTTTAATGCATGCCAATTTAATGATATTGAAAATAAAATTGTGGTAGATTTGGGATGTGGAACTGGAATTTTTTCATTTGCTGCAAAATTTGTTAATGCAAAAGAAGTCATTGGAATTGATGTCGATGAAAATAGTATTAAAATTGCAAAAAGATATGCAAAAGAAATCAATCAAAAAATAACATTTTTAATTCAAGATATAAAAGATGTAAAAATCAAATGTGACACTGTTATCATGAATCCACCTTTTGGTGCACAAAAAAGCAGTTTAAGGGCAGATAGAAAATTTATTGAAAAGGCATTTAAAATTGCAAAAACCGTTTATTCTCTACATCTATCTGATACAATTCCATTTATTGAAAAAATGATTTCATCTCTGAATGGAGAGATAACCTTTTATAAAAATTATATTTTTCCAATTAAACACTCATTTGATTTTCATAATAAAGAAATAGTAAATTATAAGGTAACTTTACTTAGAATTCTTACAAAAAGATAATAAATGGCTTTTTTATCTCGATTGCTTATTAGATAAAAACATATAACAAAATAAATCGTATCTAATTTCCTGAAATTCAATTAATTATCTAAAAATATAAAATAGATGTAAGGCCGAAAATATAATAATATACTACATTATCTGGCTTTGACCTAAAGATACAAGAAATATATAGGATGTGAATATATTGACACGGAAAAAAACTAAGAAATTCAGAGGATCTATGACCCATGGTAGAGGTAAAAAAGGTGGTCGTGGTGCAGGTCTTCGAGGCGGCAGAGGAAATGCTGGTTTGATTAAACATAAATGGATGCATATGGTAAAGTATATGCCAGATCATTTTGGTAGACATGGTTTTAAAAGACCTCAGAGTATTACAATGAAAATTAAGACAATCAACGTTGGTCAATTAGAGGATAAATTCCCAGGTAAAAATGATATTGATCTTGATAAAGAAGGTTACAGTAAACTTCTTGGTGGTGGAAAGTTAAGCAAGAAAATTAAAGTTAAGGTTAATAGCGCTTCAGAAAAGGCTTTAGAAAAGGTAAAAGAAAAAGGAGGTGAGATAATTCTTCCTGAATTACCTAAAGAATTGCCTGCTGAAGAACCAGAAAGTACTGAAGCAACTCCTGATGTAAAATAAAAAAAATTTAGGTTTGAACCATGGCTGAAGAAAAGAAGAGTCGTTTATATGCCCTTAAGCCTCTTATTGAGAGATGGCCTGCTGTTGTAAAACCTGAAGGGCATGTAAATTTCAGAACAAAAATAATGTGGACCCTTCTATGTTTAATTCTTTATTTTATTTTAACTAATATTGTGATTTTTGGTCTTAGTGAATTCACAGTTGATTTATTTGAACAATACCGTTTCATTATGGCTGGTGCATCTGGATCGATTATGCATCTGGGTATTGGACCCATTGTTACTGCATCTATTATTTTACAATTATTTGTTGGTGCAAAGATAATTAAGCTTGATTTAACCAAGAAAGAAGATAAGGCAATTTATCAGGGAGTTCAGAAAATTCTTGTAATTGTAATGATAGTTGTTGAAGCAGTCCCTCAGATATTTGGGTATCTTCGTCCAAGTGACGGATTTATTAATTTAGTGGGTGGAGCAGGTCTTGCAAACCTTTTAATTGTTATTCAACTGATAGTTGGTGCGCTACTTGTATTTTTCATGGATGAACTTATTTCAAAATGGGGAATAGGTTCAGGTATCTCGCTTTTTATTGCAGCAGGTGTATCTCAAGCATTGTTTACAGGGCTTTTTAACTGGTTACCAGCAAATTCTGGTGCTATAACCTTAGGTAATCCTCCTAGTGGGGTAATACCTGGTACTCACTTTTTTGTTACAGAAATGACTCTTGAAGATATGGTGGGTGGTGGCTATCAAATATTGTTTATAGGTAGGCCGGGTGTATATGAAAATGCAATTGTTCCTTTAATTGGAACTATAATTATATTTTTTATAGTCGTATATGCTGAATCTACGCGTATCGAGCTACCCCTCGCCCATGGTAAGGTGCGTGGTGCTCGTGGTAGATATCCGATTAGACTTATTTATGCATCTAATATTCCTGTCATTTTGATGGCAGCGCTTCTTGCAAATGTTAATATGTTTGCACTGCTGCTGTATCAATCTAATTTACCACTTCTTGGTGGTCAATGGTGGCTGGGATACTATCCAACAGACCCTGCTACTGGTCAGCTTATGACAACGCAGGCGGCAGGTGGAGGGGCATGGTATTTGTCAAGCCCTGGAGGAATAAATGCGTGGTTAATTCCAATTATGTCAGGAGGAGATGGAGCCCATGACGCTACACAATATGCCTTGAAAGTCATTATCTATCTTGCTGTAATGATTATTGGATCAATTTTATTTGCTAAATTTTGGATTGAAACCACAGATATGGGACCTTCAGCTGTTGCAAGGCAGATTCAAAGTTCAGGTATGCAGATTCCTGGCTTTAGAAGAGATCCGCGTGTTTTAAGAAAGGTTCTAGAGCGATACATCCCTGTTGTTACAGTAATTGGTGGTATGGCTGTTGGTGCACTTGCTGGTTTTGCAGATTTAATAGGGACCGTTGGTAGAGCCAGTGGTACAGGTTTGCTTTTAACTGTTGGAATTTTAATACGTTTGTACGAAGATATTGCTAAAGAACAAGCAATGGAGATGCATCCTGTACTTAGAGGATTCTTTGGAACTGAATAATGTGAAATAGTGAGGAGACTATGGGCGTAATTGTTGTTACAGGAATTCCAGGAGTTGGAAAAACAACTGTGATGCAAAAGGCTGCTGAAGGAATGGATATTAAATTTGTAACATTTGGCACAGTTATGACAGATATCGCTTTAAAAGAAGGTCTTGTAAAAGAGAGAGACGAAATGAGAAAATTAACTCTTCCGCAGCAAAAGAAACTTCAGATTAAATCTGCAGAAAAAATTGCAAGTATGGGTAATGTAATTCTGGATACACATTGCACGATAAAAACTCCAAAAGGCTATATGCCTGGGCTACCAGAATGGGTAATAAAAATATTAAATCCAACAGCAATAGTTATCGTAGAAGCAGATTCAGAAGAAATCTATAATAGGCGGGCAAATGATCCTACTAGAAATAGAGATCCAGATACAATAGCACAAATTGAGGAACATCAAATGATAAATCGTGCTACTGCAATGGCATATGCAGCATTATCTGGTGCAACAGTTAAAATTGTGTTCAACCATGATAATGCAATTAGTGAGGCAGTAAAACAGGTTGCCCCAGTACTTGAGTAAGTGATAATATGAGAAAATTAAATGATTTAGCGCAAGGTAGTAACCTTTTGATGCTCATGATACTTATGATGTTAATGTTTTTTATAATGCCATATTTTGGACCAATACTTGGATATTACTTTGGACTAATTCTCAAACCAGTTATTGGATTTGATGGAAATTTTCCTGTTTTAACATTACTTTTTTCAGGACTTCTCGTTGTTTTACTTTCATCACTTCTGACCAACTTTTTTACAGATTGGAAAAAGATGGGTGAATCCCAAGAAACTACAAGAGCTTTTCAAAGAGAAATAACAAAAGCAAGACGCGAAGGTAACACAAATAGAGTTAATAGACTAATGAAAATGCAACCTGAAATTATGAGAAAGCAAACTGAAGCGTCAGGCGGGATGATGAAGCCAATGGTTTTTTTAATTATTTTTATTTGGCCGATTTTCATGTGGCTTAGAACTTTTCTAACTTATGATGTTTCCCATTACCATTTTACATTACCGTGGAGTAGTGGTGTACCTCTTATTTCATATAATACCTTTATTATGCAAGCTTGGTTGTGGCTTTATCTAGTTTTTTCTATTGTTCTTGGTCAGTTACTTAGACAGGGATTAAAATATATCAGCTGGTCAAACTGGTGGAAGAACATAAAATCGAAAATTAGGCCCTCTATTAGATAAGTCTTATGGTTGTTATTACTATTTCTGGAACCCCTGGGAGTGGAAAGTCAACTGTTGCTGAACTTTTAGAAGAAAAAACCGGTATCAAATACATTTATTCCGGAGAGATTTTTAGATATCTTGCAGAAGAATATAACATGACTCTTGAAGAATTTGGAAAATATGCTGAAGAAAATTCCGATATTGATAAAAAACTTGATGAAAAACAAGTTGAAATTCTTAAAAAAGGCGATGTGATTTTAGAAGGAAGACTTTCAGGTTGGCTTGCATACATTAATAAAATTCCTGCTTTAAAGGTTTCAATTAACGCAAGCCTTGAAATAAGAGCAAATCGTGTTGTTAACCGTGAAGAGGGAAGTATTGAACAAAGAAAAAAAGAAATTATTGAAAGGGAAAAAAGCGAAGAGACAAGATATAAAAATTATTATAACATTGATTTAAAGGATACTTCTATTTATGATTTGGTAATTGATTCTGGCGATAAAACTCCTGAAGAAATCGTTGATATAATTCTTGAAAAGCTTGAGCAATAAATACTTTTTATACCTGTTTTTTATTTTAGAGAGTTAAATGGCTGAAAAAAGACATACTCTTCCTTCTGATAAAAAACGAAAACATTTAATTAAGGTTAATGCAAATACAAATCCGAATTTTGGAAAAAAACCACAGGAGCGTAGTATTGACGAGCTTTTGAACAATGGTTTTATAATTTTAGATAAACCCTCTGGTCCTACTTCTCATCAGGTTGATTCTTGGGTAAAAAAGATGCTGGATATTGATAGAGCCGGCCATGGTGGAACACTTGATCCCAATGCAACAGGCATTCTTCCTGTTGCAATAGGCGATGCAACAAAGGCCTTGCAAGCCTTGCTTTATGCAGGCAAAGAGTATGTCGGAATTATAAAACTTCACAAGGATGCGGAAAATAAAAAAATTATTGAAACATGTAAAAGCTTTGTTGGTGAAATCACTCAAATTCCTCCTGTAAGATCTGCTGTTAAAAGAGTAAAAAGAAAAAGAAAAATATATTATTTTGATGTATTACAGATAAGCAAAAAAGATGTTTTATTTAAGGTGGGTTGTGAATCTGGAACTTACGTTCGAACACTTGCCGTTGATATCGGTAAAAAATTAAAGACAGGTGCTCATCTTGTAGAACTGCGGAGAACAAAAGTTGGAAGCTTATTAGAAAAAGATTTAGTTCTTCTGCAGGATCTAAAAGATGCCTATATATTCTGGAAAGAAGAAGGCATTGAAAAAAGTATTAGAGATACCATTCTTCCAATGGAAAAGGCACTCGATCATCTTCCTAAAATTGTGATACGTGATTCTGCTGTTGATGCCTTGTGCCATGGTGCAAACCTTGCAGTTCCTGGTGTTGTTCAAATTGATTCAGATATTAAAAGGGGTGATATCGCAGCAGTGATGACTCTGAAAGGTGAGGGTGTTGCATTGGTAAAGGTATTGATGTCAATTGAAGATATTATTCAAAAAGATACTGGAGTTTGTGCAAGTCTTGAACGGGTTTTGATGAATAAAAATACATATCCATCTATCTGGAAAAAATCTTAAAAGAAGGTTTTTGTTTACCTGACTTGTCCTTTTTGCCGAGGTGGCCCAGCCCGGTACGGCGCGAGCCTGGAGAGCTCGTGGGGATTTTTCCCCTCGGGAGTTCAAATCTCCCCCTCGGCGTAAATTTACTAGTAAAATTTATAAGCTTATAAGATA
>CAYFVP010000048.1:0-6739 GCA_964346655.1 uncultured Thermoplasmatales archaeon | reverse complement strand
ATCTGATGATTTCCAAGTGGAAGCTGCAATGTCTGAGATGCGTTCTCACCAGAGTTATAATATTTGGTCCAGTAACTGCATTCTGTGTCATCTATTTTCCATTTGTAGCTGACTTGGTCGCCCTCAGGGTCTGTAGTATTTGTTTTAAAGATATATGATTGTCCGTTATTTGAGTCTACTTCTGGTGTACTTGAAACGTAAGGCTGGTTGTTTTCACTTGGGAGTTTTATTTGAACTGACGGGTCACCAAATAGATTCAACTGATAATAGCACCTTCTAGCATATGCACATCCATTAGGATTCGTGTATTCCTCCATTTTTAAAAAATTTAAATTATCCTCCTTTGAATCTTGATTTGCCCGGCCCAATTCGTATATATCCTCGCCATAAATTGCATCCCAGAATTCTCTGTCAAATCTCTGTGACCACCCATTAGTATCATCTGGGGACATAATTCCACCGTTGGAATTCATAATAATTGCAAAAGCACCCTTGGGTATTTTTACAGTCAGGTATTCAGCCAAACAATCAACATCTTCATATGAAAATTTACCAACGTGACATGCCTGAGAATACATAAAAAAATATTCAGGATTTGATAGGTCCTTACAGTCATCATTATTAAAATAATCAAAACACACCCATTTATCTTTCTTTTTATCCCATTTACATTTACTAAAATAAAAATAATTATGACCAGGATGAGGAAAATAACCATGACCTAAGTGATTTATTAGATGTATCCCATTATTATGAATCTTATTTAGTAATTCTGTTTTCCCCCAGCCATCAGATTCATTATCAAAATGTGCATCATATAGAGTATAAACCGTATATTCATCAGGTAATCCATAAGTTTGATAGCTGTGATTAGTACAAGGATCGTCTAACATTTCATCTTTGTGAGCTTTGGCTGTTGGATATGCAGGATAAGAGTCACATTCTAATCTTGATCCAAGCCATAAAGCATTCTTAATATAATTTGTGTTATTAAGAGTTTGCTCATATACTTTGGTTTTGGTAACAAAATAATCAACCTCAGTTTCATTGCTTACAGGGGCTCTTCCAACATAAACCTCAGCGATTAAATCCAAATTGTCATTATATCGTCTCCGTCTCCATCTCACTCCTGGAGAACAATTTTGAATCTGTTCCCAGCCTTCTGGGGGAAATTCATCTCCTTCAAAGCTTTCAAATAGGATTTCCTCCCAGTAATCTCCATCTGGTACTTTAACACTGACTTCATCTATTCTGAAAAATGAGTAATCATCATTAAAATTATAGTAATAGAATTCGATATAAACTTTACTTGGATCTGTATAGTTACTTAGATTTTCTAATGTAAACTCAATTTTCATTCCTTCATCATCACCTTGTGCATATGTCTCTTTTTCCAATTCTTCTTCTAAAATACTAGATGATGCATTTGTACCACCTGAATATACCCTTACAGCCCAATAATCTTTGTCCGTAATTGAGTCATAATAATATTTAGAAAAATTTAAAGTTGCATTATTATACCCAGTTAAATTTATAGCAGATGTAAATAAACCAGCATCAAAAAGATAACTAGATTGTGCCGTTGCAAACCATGCTCCTCCACCATATGGTTCCCAAAGATTATTAGGTTTAAAATCACCATCACTAGTACGTTCCCCCCAATATTCATTTGCATTATTATTGTAGTTGCCATCAAGGCAAGCATAATAGAGATCAGAAGAAGTTTCGTCCTCTTTCACTGATCCCCCATCCCACCAGTTGAACCACAGCTGTCTATCAGGGATTATATCGGCATCTCCTCCAAGCAGAACATACTCTATACCCCAATTTGAATAAGCGTCTTTAATAAAATTTCTGATATGGCATGCTGTATCATTAAACAGTTCTTCATCTTTACCATCACCCCAGCATCCATCCCAGTGATACTCCTCACAATTTAAAATGTCCTCAACATATATTATTGCTGTTTTAACAATAGGGTCTGCCTCATTATTTTTAAAGTACGCTAAATCCTGAAATGTTAATGATTCACGGCCACCCTTCTCCGGATTTGAATTACCGCTTTCAAAATCTTTTGTTGTAATAATCACCATGTCATATTCCTCGTCGGTGGGAACAAGAGAAGAATTACAAATAGATTCATTATATGCAGTATAATTGGCAAATCCTTCATTAATATCGAGTGTCTGTATTATTCTTGTTTTATCCTTTGACAGATCCCTGAAAAAGGGATGCGCAGATCCTGAATCTTCTGTTTTTATTGTAACAGTCATATTTTTATAATAATAAATTTCACCAGTGTCATTAATATAACGAACAGGATATAGGTTGAGAAGAAGAATTTTATAACCCCTGAATCCTTGGATACCAAAATAGTTAAACAGTTCTGTGGGATAAGGTAGAGAAGTATTAAAATTGTATTCGTTTGACTGATTTTGCTGGGATGAATTGAAATCGGTTTGTTCTGATCCAAGAATTACATTAAAGCCATTTCCTAGTGATGTGTTTTCTTCGTAAGTGACATTGATTGATGTTAATGTTGCATTTTGAGGAAGCAGTATTTTTAATAGTTTTATAGGTAATAAAGGTACTCTTGGTAAATTTATAACTTGTGTTTCATTCATTGTGACTTTATGATAAGTGATATTGGATATATTTTCTTCTGTTATTATAGGTTCTTGGAATGTGAAATCTATTACCATTTCATCTTCCGTGGTTGCTTCCGCTGATGGAGAGATTAGAAATATAAGTGATACAAAAAATGTGGTAATTAGAACAGTTGCGCCAAATTTCTTTTTAAAAATAATTTTACTACACATATTGCCTCCCTCAGTGTATTTTCGTATAATTAAAACATTTATAAATTTTTTGTATTTGGTCACCAAAATGTTTCCTTTATTAAATTAAATTAAACAAATGTAATTTTTTAATAAAGATTAAATTACAGTTATCATCCAATGTTAGAAAGATTTAAATATTTTATATATATTTTAAAAAGGGGGAAATAATGTGACATTATGTGGATTTAGAAAAGGTTTGGTTTTTGGAATATTTGTTTTAATACTAATTCCACCTTTTACTACAGCTGTGGATATGAAGATCCTTAATGTTTCAAAATTTGATGATTTGACAAAAGAAAAACCAGATGCTTTAGTTAATGTTGGGTTAATGGATTCATCTTGGGACATATATCATAATAATAAGGTTATTATTGGTTTTAGTCAGAATAATTTTATTAGTAATTCTGTTGACGGTGAATGGATTAAAACCTTTGGTGGCACAGAAAATGATATAGGTCGTTCAGTTCAGCAAACTTTAGATGGTGGATATATTTTAACTGGATACACAAGATCTTATGGTGCTGAAGAAGCTGATGTATGGTTGATAAAACTAGATGCCGGTGGTAATGAGCAGTGGAATAAGACCTTTGGAGGTGCAGAAAGTGATAGTGGTTATTCTGTACAGCAGACTATGGATGGTGGCTATATTATAACGGGATATACAACTTATGGATTTGATTATGATCTATTGTTAATTAAGACAGATTCAAATGGAAATGAATACTGGAATAAAACATTTGGAGGGAGAAAATATGATAAAGGAGAGTCTGTTCAGCAAACCAGCGATGGCGGATATATCATAGCTGGTTGGACCGAGTCTTACGGTGCAGGTAAGTATGATTTTTGGCTGATAAAGACAGATGCAAATGGAAATGAACAATGGAATACAACAATTGGAACAAAAATTTTTGATATAGGTCATTCAGTGAATCAGACTGATGATGGTGGATATATCATAGTTGGTGAAACATATCATCCTGATAGTATCCCATATGATGCATGGTTGATAAAACTAGATACCGGGGGTAATGAGCAGTGGAATAAGACCTTTGGAGGGGAGGATGATGATTATGGTTATTCTGTACAACAGACTACGGATGGTGGGTATGTTTTTGCTGGGTATACAAAATCTTATAGTATTTCAGTATGGGCTGATGTTTGGTTGGTTAAGACAGATGCTAACGGTAATGAGGTATGGAATAGAACATATGGTGGAAATAGTGGTGATCTTGGTTATTCCATGCAGCAAACCACGGATGAAGGTTATATAATAGAGGGAATAACATCTTCATATGGTGCGGGAGAATTGGATGTTTGGTTGATAAAAACTGATAGTGATGGTTATAAATTATGGGATAAAACTTTTGGTGGACCAAAGGATGATAGAGGAGAATCTGTTCAGCAAACCACCGATGGTGGATATATCATAACAGGTTTTTCAGATTCTTATGGAGCGGGAAGAGACGATGTCTTGGTGATAAAAGCTTCCTCTTTTTTCAACCGAAGACCAAGTGCACCAATGATAACAGGTCCAACAAAGATTAAAAAATACGATAATATTAAACTCACTCTTGTTTCAACAGATCCAGATGGAGATGATTTGTATTATTATATTGATTGGGGGAAATATGATAAAAAAGAATGGTTTGGACCATATAATACAAGTGAGAGCATTGAAGTGAGTCATTATTTTCCTTGGGAAGGAGTTGGAAGCGGAACAATTACAATCAGGTCAAAAGTTGAAGATATTCATGGTGGAGAGAGTGAGTGGGCAACTTTTAAAGTAACTATTCCAAGAATCAGAGCTTGTTTGAGATTTTTCGATATGTTTCCAAATATATTTCCGCTAATTAGACATATACAATAGACTTTTAAATATATAAAAACTCGATCTCTTTTTTCTACAGGCTTTGAAACTTACTCTCTGTGAAAGGGTATTTTCTTATCTTTTCAATAAACTCACATGTCTGTAGTTAAAAAATGTCCGGTATGCAACGCCGATGCCCTACTCCAGGATTCAAAACCAATCCCTGCGGAAAGCTGCTATTCCAAGATTTACAAGTGCGAGAAAGGGCATGTCTACAGGGTAAGGATTTACTACAAGGGCATAAAGAGGACTGTTACAGAAATTTTGGAGGGTGAGGATAATGGATCCGTTCAAGGCAGCGAATAGGCTGAGCATCCCAACAATAATTTTCGGGGTATTGGTTTTGATTCTGGGATGGCTTATAACCGCAACCAGCAACCCTATTTTCCAGCGCCAGCTAGGCGAGGCTGCACTCGTCTTCCTTGTCCTGTTCTTCTTCTCCCTAATATCAGACAAAATCTCGGCAATCGAGGAGAGGGTGAGGATTCTTCTTCAGGGAAAAAGGGAGATCAAAGGCTTTGCATAAATAACCGTTTTTGAACAAAAAATACCGATTCTGCACAAAAATTCAAAAACAACAGGAGATGAGATAGTTTGATTTTATGTGCAGAATGATTAAATTTAAATAATCAAAAAATTGAATTATTAACATTACCTTAAAAATTAATTTTGATTAAAAGTTCATTTTTCACATAAATTTTATTAACCTTTAAAATATCTGATAGGGCATGGAAGAATGTGCAAGCTGTGGAGGAAGTGGCGAATGCAGTCGTTGTAATGGCACTGGAGAAATCATTGGTGTACTGGAGAATTTTGATTGTGCAAGATGTGATGGTTCTGGTGTGTGTCCCGCTTGTGATGGTACAGGCAAGATAGATGATTAATTATTTTATTAACTCCCTTGATAGGTTCTGTGTAATGTGACGTTGTTACGTTTACGTTTTAAAAATAACGTTGATAACTTAATTATATTAGTGTATTTTAAGTTTACAAACAAATATAACCCTCTTTTTACATAATGATGTTTGGTCTCCCCTAATATGCGTTTGTCACCAAACTACGCAATGTAGAAGACTTTTGATGATGGGTTTTCTACCAAAAACAGGGGAGACCAAAAAATAATTATGATTCAAATTAAGTGAAATAAAAGAATAGATGATAAATTGTAATATCATCATTATTTGTTCTTAGATGAATTGAAGAAATACAATTATTTATTATATTTTTATTTGAAATTTTTTTAAGGTTACAATTTTTTAAACCTTTTTTTACGTTATTAATTATATCAGATAAATTTCCATTTTGAATATATCCAACCATACCACCATGATTCTCATTTTCTGAATATTTTCCAGATAAAAAACGACCAATTCCCTTGTCACTACTTAAATATTCTGATATTGACCAATTATTATTTTCTTCGTATATCCTTTTTGATTCTATCTCCATCCATACATAGTCTTTTATTATGAATTTAATATCTGGTTCACAAATATCATCTATTGTAATATGTTCTTTAGGTCTCATTATAATCGAAATAGACCTTTTTTGATAAAGATTAGAAATAGAGGTACTATTTTTTAAGTACCATACTATTTTTTTTGTAATTTTGTTTTCCTTATAATTTACCATATTTTTATCAGTTTTAGCAATATTATAAGCTTCAATTAATGGCTTTAAAACAAGTTCAATTATTGTGTTCTCTTTTTTTTGGAATTTATAAAAAAATAAAGGAAACACTTAGATTTCTCCTAATTTTTTAAAAAACAGTTCAATTTCTTCATTCGCATCTTTGATAGCTAAAAATCTTGTCCAATCACCTAGTTTATTACTTTTATAAATATAAAATTCATTGTTAGCATAAAATTTGATTTTTTCTTCTTGAAAAACTTTCGTCCTATTATATCCTTGAATTTTAGTTTTTTTATTGTTTTTTTTCTTTTTTGAATTTTGTATAATTCTCACTAAATAATCCATCAACATAATGCATATGACCACAAAATACAGCACCAACAATAGAAATAATAAAAGC
>CAYFVP010000047.1:0-53742 GCA_964346655.1 uncultured Thermoplasmatales archaeon | reverse complement strand
ACAATAACAATCCCCTCTATTTTTGCATTCTTATCATACATAGCAGATACAGAAACACTCATCGGAATGACCTTTCCAGTTTTATTTAAAAACTCCAACTCAAGATTTTCAAAATCCTTGCCAGAGTATAAACTTCCGAAGATCTTATTAACAATAAATTTTTTACCAAATTTTTTTCCTTCATCAGGTAATTTGATTATTTGGTTTAGAGAGAAATTCATCAACTCTTTTTTCTTAAACTTTAAATGTTTTAAAGCTGAGTCATTTACATCAATAATGTCACCTTTTTCATTGGTTACAATTACCAAATCTTTCATTGTATGAAAAATATTATTTGCAATTTTTATACGTGATATAGATAAAAATCTATATCTTCTAATCGCATAGGCAACAAGAATGATGAAAACTAATGAAAACAACGAGGTCATAGGAAAAATTTTTAAATTAAATAATGGAGGTAAAAGATTTGTTCCCAAACCTGCAGATCCCAATAAAAGTGTTCCAATCAATAAAACCTTAATCTGTTTCTTTTCTAATATAGAAAGATTACCATAAATATAATTGTAAAACAGATTTGGTATCATAAAAATTAACATTAAAACTAGCCAAATAATAATAAATAAAGAGTTACTTAATAATATAACACGAAATCCATATTCCGTTGCTTGAACGTTTTGAATTGATAATGAAAAAATAAATAAAAGATATATAAAAAAACCTATTAAATATATGGATGGCAATAAATATTTAAAAAACAAGTTATGATATTTTGATATTAATTTTTGTGGAAAAACCAAGGAAAAATGAAGAGCAAAACATGGGCTTAACCACAAAAAACTATAGCTAAGCCTACCCCAAAATAATGCTTCATCAGTTGTAATTGATAATCTTGTGAAAAATTCGCTGATATTAAAAATTACAACACTTATTACAAATAAAATAAAAAGCCTATTAATATTATTTTTTGGATTTTTAATAAAAAGATAAAAACCAATACATAGATTTAAAATCCCAGCAAAAAATGTTATGAATAAACTTGGATGCATTCACTTCATAATTCAATTTCAGCTATTTATTCTATTCTATCTCTTATCTTTTACAAATTCTTCTAATTTATAAATCTCAAAAAGTTTATATACATTTTACTAATCAAATCTCTAAATAATGGTAAACATTGATCTCGTTCATGCACCAGTCTGGAGTCCAATAATGCCTCCACATGGAATAGCATGTTTATCATCTTTTTTAAAAGAAAAAGGACACTTTGTTAGATGTCTAGATCTCAATGTCGAAATTCCATTAATTTATAAGATATTTAAGAAAATGCTTTCAATACCTGTCGACTTTGAAGCAACAATTGAATCTTTATCATATCCCTTTCTTATCTCTATGTTCTATGATGAAGGAGACCATAAAAATATATTAAAAGAATTAATTAGAGAAAAAACCTTATTTGAAAATGATAGTTTAGATTCCTATGTAGATTGGATATTGCAAAATAAATTAATAAAAACTATAAAAAAAAAAATTAATGTATGGGTAAATAATATACTCGATGATGATCCGCAAATTGTGGGATTCTCTACTCTTTGTACCAATTTTCCTTTAAGTTTGATTATTGCTAGAGAGATAAAAAAAGAACGAAGAGATATACTTACAATTTTGGGTGGACCACATGCTTTTTGGTTAAATAAGAAGATAATGAAATTTTTACCATGGATAGATCTAATTGTAAAGGGTGAAGGGGAACTAGCCTTTTTAAAAATAATAAGAAAATTGAAAAATAATTCTTATCCAAAACAAAATATCATATTTGAACCTTATTTAAAAGATATCAATGATATCCCGCATCCAGATTTCGATGATTTTGACATTGAAAAATATATTTATGGTGCAATACCAGTTTCAATGAGCCGAGGTTGCATAAATAATTGCAGGTTTTGCCATGAAAAAAGGTTCTGGAAGATATACAGATTTAAACAACCTGAAAGGGTTGTAGACGAAATTGAAAAAAATTTAGAAAAATATAATCTGGATTCGTTTTTTTTCTGTGATTCTCTTATAAATGGAAATAAAATATTACTTGAAAAATATTGTGATCAAATAATTTCAAAAAAAATAGACATATATTGGATAGCTCATGCAGGAATTAAAAATATTGATAAAAAATTGTTAAAGAAGATCAAGATGTCAGGTTGTGGATGTCTATTATATGGTATTGAATCAGGAAGTCAAAAAATCTTGAATAAAATGCATAAAGGAATAAATTTAAAAGAAATCGAAAAGAAATTAAAATTGACAATGGATCAAGAGATATGGCCCCTTACATATTGGATAATTGGTTTCCCTGGAGAAAGTATCATTGATGTTGAGAAGACAAAACATTTTATAATTAAAAATAAAAAGAATATCGGAGGTGCTGTTTTTCATAGTTTTATTTTATCTCGGGAAACACCTATTTATAGTAATCCACAAAAATACAGAATATCAATAAAAAGGAATCGATTATTTAAAAAAATAGATTATTTTTTATGGTCACGTAATTATACTGTCGAAAATGGTATAACCCATAGAGAAGCCGTAAATCAATCCATAAAGTGTAGAAAAGAGATAAATTTTGACTTAGGTATTTCATTGTTATTTCCATTAAACAGAGAGCTTTATCCCTTATTTTACGAGGAAAAAATATCCGGCAAATTAAAGGATAAATGGTACGATACATCAAATTATAATGAAATTTTAGATCAATTTTTATAAGTTTTTCCAACATGTAATGTCAACCAAGATGCGGTAACATCATTTGACAAGATAATATCTACAAAAAGAGATAAAAAACCGTTTTTAGTAACCGACATAAAGTAACCTTTTCTCCCTTTAGAAAATGTTACCGATGTCCAGTGACTTTACACAACAACAAATATAATTAATGAGTCAATTTAAAAATTGTATGATATAGAATCGTTATATTTTTTTATTAATTTTATTTTTTAATTAACACACCAATAATATTAATGTTTTATATATACCATAATGATATTTTAGTGGTAAAAATGAGCTGTTCCTACAATATTACATTATCAAACAAACAAGATCAATCTTATAATGATTATATATTTTCTACATCATCATTGCCAATCAAAAATAAATTTTTAAAAATTTGGAATTTAATCAATGAAAAAACTGGTCTAAATATATGTCTTAGTAAAAATCTCAATGAATTAAGAAATTTGGTAATATATGATGTTCTTGATGGAAACCGTTCAACTATATGTTCAAAGTCTATTGTTGATGAAAGATTAGAATGTGTTTTTTATGTATTAAATTTGATTCATATACTAAAAGCATTAGGAACAAAGGTATGTTATTTTATGATTCATACGTCTTACAATCGGGAACGAGGCGAAAAAGAATTCGATCGGTTATTGAAGATAATCTCATATGGGGCACTCTTTATCAAAAATTATGCAATTAAAAATGATATTCGTTGTTTATGTATTGGATTTGAAAAAAATTATAAACTTTTACAATTATTAAATGAGATTATGGAATTAACAAAAAATGGTAGTTTTAATGCCTATTTTTTATTTGATTATAATGAAAAGTGGTTCTTAACAGAAAATGCAAAGCATATCTTTGACAATCTACCTGATATAGATGTGCATATCAGACATACAAAATTTCAGGTCTCAGGAGGTTGGATTCCAGATAAAATGTCTCATTCAGTTTTTCTTTATAGCCAGAATGGTACAACTTACAGTAATTGGGAATTGGATGAGATGATAGTCCTTGTTGCTCTAGCGTTATTGGCAAAGCTACTTCACAAAGGGGAGGTCTTAAATAAAATTTATAAAGGAAGAGAAGAAATAATTAAACGATATGAACAAAGGGAGTTACAATTATTTAATAAAGTAGTTATTATTCGGGAAGAACCGAAAAAATTATTTTTAATAGGGTCACCTATAGGTGTTTACCAGATTTACTATTAATGGTTAAGTAAATAAAATATAGTAATGGTAATTTAATAAAAATTTTTGGAGTAGGATTATCAGGTCTTAGTACCGCAATAACACTTGCTAGAAACGATGTAAAAGTTGAAGTTTTTGAAAGGAGTTCCAACATCTGTGGACACTTTAATTCCGATTTTCAATGTTTGCAGAATTTTGGAATTGGAAATGATGAGTTCTTCTATGAGTTTGAAAATCTTGAAATAATTCTGAAGCTATATAAAGATTTATTTAAGAAGAATAATTAGATGTTCCCCATGGCTTTGATGGTATGTTAAAGACCGCCTCCCTATTCATAAACGTAGAGGTGAAAAAAATTCAATACTATGCAGGATTAGATATTAATAAAAAAACCTGATTTCAAATACAGTGGCAAATTACTACTATTTTTTACCTATATTTTATATTTATTTTTCGGCTATGTCTATTAAATATTAATAAATTTTAATTCCTAATAATATCATAATCTATTAAATTAGCAGAAGTTAAGTGACATTTTGATTTGAAAGGTGGCGGAATAAAAATATATGCTTGTAAGATAAATTATGAATAAAAAAGTAGTTACCATTGACTGCAACGATGCAGTCTTTGATGCATGTCTTAAATATCGGAATAATAAAGTTGTTTTGTTGTAACTTATAAAGAATCTAGTGTTGGTATTGTAACGGAACGTGATTTAATTGAAAGAGTTATGTGTCTTTGTAAAGAACCCGCAAAAACAAAGGTTAATGAGATTATATCTTCTGACATTAAAACAATTCAATCATTTAAGACGGCAGAGAGCGCATCGGAGAGAATGAATAAATATAAAATTAAAAAACTTCCTGTCATATCTGAAAATAATATTGTTGGTATTATTACCATTACAGATATAGCAAAAGTTAGACCAGACCATACGAAGAGATTTATTGAATCATGGATAAAACCTCGATGGAATGATTAGATAGTTAATTTTTAGAACTTGGAGAAATAAACTAAAAAAATTAATCCAGCGGAAGACGTTATTTTTCCAAGCGACCTCGTATTTTGCGTAGAAATTAAAAAAAAAAATCTTTTTTACAATAAACTGGTAACCATACATCAAAGCCGATTTTCTTTTATAAAGAAAAGGAAAAGAGATATGAAGTTAAAAAGGTTCTTCTACTTAGTGTTACCTAAATCAAAGTATATGGATTTATGGATTATCTAACGAAAATTGCATGGTTGACTTTATACAGAGTTTCTTTATATTCTAATATTCTCTCTTATTGTCTTGTCTTTATCTTCTTACCAAAACAAGAGTTATATCGTCATTGGTATAGCCATAGCTACGAGCAGTTCCAGGTAAAAAGTACTGCCGTCTAAAAGGTTTATGGATGTTGAGGATAGCGAGAGCTTGGTTGAGTTTGTTGTTAACAGCACCAAATGAACTTGGAATATTATCCATTAGTTGATCAAGAATGATCCTAGTAAGTATTCCGCCCTCAACCCATGCTCCATACCAAGCGATGTAGGCACGGAGAGTTCCTGCACTGTTAACATAAGGGTAAATCCAATAACGGATTTCTGCATCATAGTCAAACCAATTAGGCACATCCACACGAATGGGTATGCGTATGTAGATAAATCTCCTTGAATCGAAACCAGGCCACATATCCCATGTGATGATGGGATCGCCCCTCGTCGATACTCTCTGGATAGACCTGACAAACTCCTTAATCTCATCTTTCAAGTCACCAGGATAAGAAGAGACAAATGGAATTATTAGCTCGTTATTAAACCGTCGCACAATTAGAATAGAGGAAGTCCGATCGTTGATAAAGTTGCCGACATAAGAAATCCAGTTCCTTTTGGTCGGATCACCCGGAGTAGTGGGAAATATTGCATAGCGGCCAGCAAACCTGTTATGCTGGAACAAGATTACCTGTCCTGCAACCTCACCTGAACTAGCATCAACATAAAGAGATGATATTCTATCATGAAGATGCACATTGCGTAGATAGCTTGAGTAAAATAGCCGGTAAACCCATCCTGGTCCATGGTTGAGAAGTGCTGAGTTACCGTGATAATTAGCATGCCGGTACACCCTTGCCCAAATGCTGTCCAACTTTTTTTCTTTTTTTGATCCAGTTTTCTTAGATGATGTGAGTAACTCAATTGCCTCAGTCACAAGTCTCTCGGTATCTTTATCAAGCGATCCTCCAATTGTTAGCCGGTTGATAGCATCCTCAACAAGAAGTTGATTGCCTTCTGAAGGGTCCTTTTTGCATTTTTCTGTGAGAATAGATAATACATTTTTGGGGTCTTCCTTTTCAAGCTCGGGTAAGAAGTGATATATACTATCAAATAAAGATGTTCCTATTATATAATCCTCACTATTTGTTTTGATTTCTTCAATGGTTGGCCTGACTTCATGAAACATGGGCTCAACAAACTGTAATTTAAAAGCTGGGTTACCATCAGTATCTTCTGCAATCCATTCTTTCTGCTTTATGTTTTTGGCCTTCTCAGAAAAATTCTTCAATCCCTCATGGTCCATTAGCATTCTTTCTAATTCTATCTTATTCATTTTTTTTATCCTCCCTTCTATTTTTTTATTCATTTATTATATTTTATTAAATATTTAAAAATTGTAAAGTTTATAAAAATAACTTAAAAATTAACGTAAAATACAGGTAAAATAGTGGTAAATATTAATAACAAATTTTTTTTGTTTCTCAGTTGCTGAATCCATTAGTTCATCTCCATTTTATTTTTTTGTAAGGTGTCTGTCGTAAACCTTCTCTTAAAGCTTCCCGTCTTAAGAAAGATTTAAGTTTAAAGGTGAAAGCTGCCTTAATAAAAAATGGAGTTAATGGTGGCCTGGATGAAAGTGAGAGATAAGCATACTTTGGACTGCTTGAGAACTTGAAATTATTTTAGAATACTTTAGTTGATTTTTACGAAGATAGGAATAACAATAATTAAATAGAAAAATACTATCTAACTCAAAAAAAGATTGGAAAAATGGCATTTTTAACAAAATATTGGACTATAGTTTTACCCTTAAATTTTTTCATTACTGCTTTTGGCTTTCTTTTATATATAGCACCTAGATACGGAAGTTAAGGAGGTCTGAAATCTCAATGGAGGGAGGTAGACTAGTAAAAACAACTGATTTAAATTAGACCTCCCTAACAACTACTATCTAGAATTATTCAATTATCTGGATTCTAATAAAAATACTGGTAAAATAGTAGTAAAATAGTAGTAATAATAGAAGTAAAAAATATAATAAGAAAAAAAGAGAAAGAGATTTAAATTAGATATATCCCTATTTATCCTGTTGCATATTTTTTGATAGATAATATCCAGAATTAGAACAATAGGATGAAAACAACATATATCGCAATTAGCAGGTGAATTTAACTAATGTGTCATCTCGTTCTGCTGCATAAGAATAGACAGCTTGATTACTGTAAGAAAAGATGTTAGAAATATCTACATCCACTGTTGTAACATTTGCAGTTGAAATATTATGTCCAAGCCAAAAAGGAAAAATAGTATTAAGTGGAATATGAGCAATTTGATATGGCATTTAACCTTCAGCAATAATTTCAGATGTGGCCGTGATATTTTCAAGCGCGAGTATAAGGATATTTTATAGAATAGCCGCATGAGTTATCCACTTCTCCATCCCAGTAATTTTAAATAATCTTAGTTAATGTCGGATAACCTATTATGGGGGTTTGAAATGGAAGAAAATAGAATTTCTTATCATAAATCGGTTCAGATGCTTTATAAAAAGATTAAAAAAGATAATATGACCAACATTTGGGATCGATATCAAGCTCAAGGTTTTGGTGATCCAGATAAACGTTGTCCCTTTTGTATGGGTGGGGTGCGCTGTGATTTATGTTCCAATGGACCATGTCGCGCTGACGTAGAAAAAGATAAACGAGGAGTATGCGGCATTACTGGTGACGGTATGGCTATGCGTATGATGTTACTGAGAAATGTGATGGGTGCATCTACTTATCATTATCATACTGTTCAAACTGTAGAGACACTTCACGCAACTGCCCAGGGGAAAACACCATTTGAAATAAAAGAACCGGAAAAATTGAAAGTTTTCGCAAATATATTAGGTATTGATAATTCAGATTCGATTAATGAAGTTGCCATTCGTCTTTGTAATTTTGTAGAAAAGGATTTTAATAGAAAATATTACGAACCAAGTCAGATTGTTGAAGTGTTAGCAACAAATGAACGGAAAAACATTTGGAAAAAACTTGATATATTTCCCGGTGGAATTTATAGCGAAATGATGCTATCAACAAGTTCATGTCTTACTAATGTAGATGGTTTTTATAAAAGCTTAGCATTAAAAGCTATGCGTCTCGGTATATCAATGGCTTATCAAAGCCAGATTGTAAATGAATATTGTCAAGACATTCTTTTTGGAATTCCACGACCGCATCAAATGAGGGTAGATTTAGGAGTTCTGGATCCTGATTATGTGAATGTGCTTCCAAATGGGCATGAGCCCTTCCTTGGTTTTGCTATGGTTCAATTAGCTCGAAAACCAGAATGGCAGAAAAAAGCGAAAGCTGTTGGTGCTAAAGGGTTACGTATTATTGCAAACATAGAAACTGGACAGGAGATGATTCAAAGATGGGAAATGGATGATGTATTTTATGGTTTTACTGGAAATTGGATTATGCAAGAAGCAATTCTTGCTAGTGGTTGTGTAGATCTTTTTGTAGCTGATATGAACTGCTCTATGCCAATTGATCCGATTTATGCTGAGAAGTATAAATTCAAACTCATTCCAGTAAGTGAATTGGTTGCTTTTGAAGGAATCGAGGAAAGAATTAATTATACTCCTAATAAAGCAGAAGAACAAGCTATTCAACTTCTTCAGATGGCTATTGATAATTATAGGATACGCAGGGATACAATAGAACCAGTAACTAAATTACCTATAAATGATGCTTTAGTAGGATTTTCAACAGAAAGCATTCTTGAAGCTCTTGGCGGTAAACTTGATCCACTACTCGATGCGATTAAAGCGGGAACTATATTTGGGGTTGCAGGAATGGTTTCATGTACAACATTACGTGATACAGGACAAGATGTTCATACAGTTCACATTGCAAAAGAACTCATTAAAAAGGATATCTTAGTGCTTTCAATGGGCTGTGGCAACGGTGCTGTACAAGTTGCTGGTTTATGTAAACCTAATGCAAAAGAATTTGCAGGACCTGGTTTAAAAACGATATGTGAACAATTGAATATTCCCCCTGTTTTAAGCTATGGTACATGTACTGACACAGGTCGTTTAGCAGATTTATTAGCCGGAATATCTAAAGCTTTAGGTGATGTTCCAATTCCTGACCTTCCTGTAGCTGCCGTAGCTCCGGAGTATATGGAACAAAAAGCCACAATAGATGCTGTTTTTGCCCTTGGATTAGGACTTTATACCTATGTCAATCCAGTTCCAACAGTTACAGGAGCACCTAATCTTGTAAAACTCTTGGCTCAGGATTGCAAACAGGTTACTGGAGGTATTTTGAATGTTGAACCAGACTCTATCAAGGCTGTTAAAGGAATTATTAATCATATTGAAAACAAGAGAAAAAAATTGGGAATCTCAAAAGAAAGGGCATTTGCTACTTCATGATAAAAGTATTTCCTAAGAATATAGAAGATAAAGATGTATAGATTAAAAAAAATGTTCCCAAAATTGGTAAAAAATCCCGATGGAGACGCTCAATTATCTATAATAATGACCTAATTTTTCATCTATTTCTATTGCAATTTTCGTGAGCTGTTTAAAAATCCTATCAATATCCTCCTTGATTTCCTCAATACTTTTTTGTAAACTACCAGAGCGTAACCTATACCTATTATATTCCTTAATAACCAAACCCGTAGAAATAAAACTATTTAAATGGTGAACAATAGCACCTCGTGAAAGAGCCAATTCCCTACCGATATCATCACTACTAATGCCTTCATCATTTCCGCATGCTTCTTTTACAAGCAGCCGAAATATCTTTCCTGCTGATTCCTGTTTATCTCTTTGTGAAAAATATCCAAAGGATTTAGAGATAAAATCAATATCCTCATCAAGATCACCAGGTGCAGGTGATCTTATCTTTTTAACTAAAACCATTCGTGGCATAAATATCAATAACGAATTACGATTATATAAATTTTTCTTAAAAATACCTTATTTTGTTTACTTTAAATAATTAAAAATATAAAGTTTATATATATGGTTTTCTATTACATTTCTGTTTGCTTTGAATAAACAAAATTCAATATATTATGTAAATAGGGAGGTAAAAAAGTATGGCAATAAGAAAAGAGAAAAAAAACAAAATGATTGTAAGACCTGAAGAAAAGAGAGATATTACTACAAAAAGACCATTTGACTTGTGGACAGATATGGATCGATTGTTTGATGATTTCAGGTCAGATTTTGAAGACCTTTTCTGGCCTTGGGGACAAAGAAGTGGACCATTAACAACTATGACTCAACGTCGAACTCCACCAATGGATGTTGCAGATATGGGTGATCATTATGAAATGCGTTTAGAAATGCCAGGGATTACAAAAGACAAAGTAAACATACAGGTAACACCAAATAGTATTGAAATAAAAGCAGATTATGATGAAAGCAAAGAGGATAAAGGAAAAAACTGGCTGCGCCGTGAATGCAGTAGTGTGAGTTTCCATAGAGCACTTGAACTGCCCGAGGAGCTAAAAACTGACAACGTTGAGGCTGAATTAAAAGATGGTGTTTTAACAGTAAACTTACCCAAAGTTGAACCAAAACCAGAATATAAAGCCAAAAAGGTTCGTATAAAATAAGATTTTGTATCCCATCATCTCTTCTTTTTTTGTTTTTTTCTTAAACAAGTTTTTAATAAATTAGAGTATGAATAAATGAAAAATAGAACCAAATTAGAATTTAAATCACAATGCTTATGTGAAATAATCAATAAAGATAAAGCACTAAACAAATAATCCAGTAACTATTTATTTTAGACAATAATCTCAATATGGAATTTAGGAGAGAGATGTTTGTGGCTATATTAGAGAATTTAGTTGATAATGAATCTGCACGTTTTCTTATTATCTTTATAGGTACAATTATTTTTGTTTCTATTTCTTATTTTGTATTAAAATTTATTGTGAAAAGAATTACTGGTAGAAAAAAAAGTTACGGGGAATTTATTTTAAAAAAGCTTTCTAGACCAGTTCTCTTAATTATTTTCTTTATCGGATTATATACTGCTTTAAAATCTCTTACCATTTTAACAGAGTATTACAAATGGATAGATGGTGGTTTTTTTGTTATTGTAACTCTGCTATCTGCTGTCTTAATTTCTAATATAATAACTATTATAATGCTTGGTTATTTAAAGATTAGAAAAGGATTTGAAAGAACACCTGGGCTACTCAATAAAGCATTGTCGGTAGTTATATTTCTCATCGCAATCATTGTTATTTTAGGATATTTTAAATTAGATATAACCCCAATGATAGCAGGAGTTGGTCTTGGGGCACTTGCTATTGGACTAGCACTTCAAAGCACTCTTACTAATTTTTTTGCCGGTGTTCATATTCTATCTGACCGACCAATTAGAGTTGGAGATTTTATCGAATTAGACGAAAATACTTATGGGATCGTTGAAGATATTGGTTGGAGATCAACAAGAATTAGAATGCTTACCGATAACCTTCTCATAATTCCAAATAATAAACTTGCTGAAAGTAACATTATCAATTATTCAATGCCAAAACAAGATTTCTCAATTTGGATACCTTGTGGTGTAGCATATGAGTCAGATTTGAATAAAGTTGAAAATGTAACTCTTGAGGTTGCAAAAGAAATCCAACTAAATGTTCTAGGTGCTGTAAAAGATTTTGAACCAATTTTTAGATATAGAGAATTCGGTGATTCAAATATCAATTTTATTACCATATTGAGAATTGAAGAACCAATAGCAAGATTTGTTGTCAAAAATGAATTTATCAAAGCTCTAAAGAAACGCTATGATAAAGAAAAAATAGAAATATCCTGGCCAATTAGAAAAATTTATAACATAAAATAATGGAGATAAATTTATGGTTAGATTTATTAAAAAAAGTGCAAGTACAAGAGGTCTCCCACCAGGCTCTATTATTCATGTTGGAGAGAAAAAAACTGAAAAGATTAAGATTTCAATTATAGATTATTCTGTCGGAAAATATGATGAAAGAGAAGTTGAAAAAGTTGAAGAATGTTTTCAATTTAAACTTAAACCCACAGTTACATGGATAAACGTCGATGGACTTCATGATGTAGAGGTAATTAAAAAACTTGGAGATTGTTTTGATATTCATCCGCTTGTTTTAGAAGATATTGTTAATACAGACCAACGGCCAAAAATGGAGGATTTTGAAAAATACATTTTTTGTGTAATTAAAATGCTGTATATTGATGATAAAACACATGAGGTTCAAAGCGAGCAGGTTAGTTTAATCCTTGGAAAAAAATATGTTATATCTTTTCAGGAGAAAGTTGGTGATGTTTTTAATTCAGTTCGTGAACGTATTCGCAAAGGGAAAGGTCGTATTCGAAAAATGGATTCAGATTACCTAGCCTATTCTTTATTTGATGCAATTATTGATAACTATTTCATTATTCTTGAGAAAATCGGTGAAAAAGTAGAAACGATAGAGCAAAAGGTTGTTTCAGATCCTGAACCAGAAATTCTTCAACAAATTTATAATCTAAAACGGGAGATGATTTATCTTCGAAAATCAGTCTGGCCCCTTCGTGAGGTAATTAATGGTTTGTTACGTGAGGAGTCTAAATTAATCAAGAAGGGAACTCATATTTATCTTCGTGATTTGTATGACCATACAATACAAGTAATTGATACAATAGAAACATTTCGTGATATGATTTCAGGTATGCTTGATATTTATATGTCAAGTGTTAGTAATAAAATGAATGAAGTTATGAAGGTTCTAACTATTTTTGCCGCAATTTTTATCCCACTTACATTTATTGCAGGTGTTTATGGTATGAATTTTTATTATATGCCAGAATTATCTTTACCATGGGCATATCCTGCTGTTTGGATTGTGATTATTTGCGTTGGTGTTTCTTTATTATTTTATTTTAGGCATAAGAAATGGTTATAAAAAACTAAAATCCAAAATTTTAATATCCGAAATCAGTCCCAAAAAACAACTAAGAATTAATACAATTGGGCTTTAAAGGACTAAACAATTATTTAACTAAGAAGATATGTAGATGAAGAAGGTTGATTGAAATCATTGTTTTTCCTTTGATTTTGGTATCCCTATCCATTTTGGTGTTATTTTCATGTATTCTCTATAGGCCTTTCCGTACTGTCCTAAAGTTATTACTTCTTCAAAAGGTGATAAATATATCATGATCGAGATAAATAATATTGTTAACACTAGATATACCCAAGAGATGCATGCAATAGCTATACTAAAATAGACTAAAAAAAAGCCTATAAACATAGGATTCCTTGAATAACGATAAATACCTTTAGTAACAGGTTTATCAATCGGAGTAGTAGCAAAATCTATCATTGCCACAGTAACCAAAACCATACCTGCAAGGTAAACAAGTAATCCGATATAAAACCAAATTGTTCCAAGTTTTAATGGTACAAAAATACTATAAAAAAATGAAAAAAACATACCTATAACCAATACCTGTGAAATAATTATATCTTTCCTTCTTTTAAAAGAGGGGGTTTTTGACATCCTTTTAGAAAATAGAAACTTAATGCCTGAAAACCAATAAATCATCAATGGAATAATTAGAATCCAAGCATTCCATAAACCTAACTCGAAAACTGGAATAATTGACATGTTTTTCCTCCTTAAATAAAAATTCATATCTATTTTTTGTTAATAAAACCAATGTCATTTATATTATGGATGTTTAGTTGATAAACGCAGAACTATTATTTTTATTGTATTTTGGTATTGCTTTTGATTAACCTAAAGAAATGCTTTTCAGGATTTTGTAAATCTATATAATCTAATTTAAAATATATCTTATATGATGACAGATGATAATATTACACGAAACGATCTAATTGCTCCTTGTGGAATGAACTGTGCAATATGTAGTAATTACCTTGCATTTAAAAATAATATAAAAAGTAAAGCAGTTAAGATACCTTATTGTTCTGGTTGTCGACCAAGAAATAAAAAATGTGCTTTTTTAAAAAAGAGATGCGAATTTCTTACAAATAATAAAGTAAGATTTTGTTATGAATGTAAAAAATTTCCATGTGATAATTTAAAAACATTAGATAAAAGATATCGATTATTTTATAAGATGAGCATGGTTGAAAATCTAAAATTTTTAAAAGAAAATGAAATTGAAAAATTTTTAGAAAAAGAAAATAAAAAATGGAAATGTCCTAATTGTGGGGGAACTATTTCCTGTCATAATGGTATATGCTTTGAATGTAGTTTAGATAAATTAAAACATAAAAAGAAAAAGTATAGATGGGAAAACGAATAATAGTTAATAAAAGGAACCTTTGACTTATAAATTAAATGAAAGTAATAATTTTCCAAAGACTCCTACATTTTAGAAAGTTTTCCTTTTGGAAAAGCAATTTGGAAATAGAGTGCAAAACCTTGTAATAAAGTTGTTTGTGCTAATCCTTTTGAAATCGATTAAAATATGAAGATTATTTTTATGAAATGTAATTAAAATGATCTAAAAATAAAGTCTCAATCCCGAAATGGGATATATTTTTTAATATTATTTATTTTTTAATTTTTTTAGTTTATTTTTAGGCTTCTATTCTATAGGCTGAAGTGTTAAATAAACCAAAAATACATTTCCATTTATCCATTTTAATAACGGATCCTGATAAAGATGATCTTCCATTATTAAAATTTCTGTTTTACCCCAACCAAAAATTAATTTTGACTTAATAGTAATTTCCTCATAAGGAAGGATACTTGGAATATTACCAGATGTAAATCTTCCTAAAATTATATTTTTACCATACAATGTGATTTCCCAATTTACATCTTCTGCCACAGCTTTACCTTCATTTTTTAAGACAACATTTAACCAAAATAGTCCACCAGTAATCTTGCTTACAACAACGTTAGGTTTATATATAGTAATATTAAACGGTAAGGACCAAGTCCCTTCTGTTCCAAAAGTATTTTCTGCTATTGAAGTAATTGAATAATTTCCATCCTCAAGAAATATATGTGTAACAGTTATTTCTTCTCCAGATGGATGGGGGCCATACCAATCATCACTTCCATCACCCCAGTCAACATAGTAACGAACATCAAACTCACCAGGATCCTCTGTAACTATACCAAATTCAATTTCTTTACCAATGTCGCCTGTATCAGGTCCATTTATTACCGGGGGTAAGGGTCCTGATGACACAGGGCATGCAACTAAAGCAAAATCAGCATCAAGGGCAGTTGTTTCAATATGGGAGTCTTCAATAATTTCATCTGCATAGATCTGAACAGTCCAAGGACCAGGTTCTGGATCTTGAATAAATACACATTCTACTGTGTTTTTAGTATCGGCTTCACCACCAGGTTCTGACCAAACCTCTGTATAAAGTCCATTATTTCCCCAATAAAATTCGCCTGAAGGTGAAATAACCTTAAGTGTTAAATCGTTGATTCTGTGTTGTTCCTTCACCGAAGGATTTCCAGGAGGATCTTTATAAGACATTGTAACTTTTAATTCAGGAGCATCAGCTTTAACAGCAAGGACATATTCTAGAACCTCAAAGGGTTCAATTACATCAGTTTCATCGATAATAAATATATCATCACGGTAATCATACAGTTTTTGAACATTAGGTATACCCCAGCCCTGATGCATCCTTGTTAAATCATGATTGGTTCCAGAAAATGGGTATTGCTCTGCAGTATTTATCAATGCTGCTTTTGCAGTTACCACATGTGCCTTATTTTCAAAAACACTACCTTGTGGATCTACATCATTTCCAAAAATGCCATCATCCCACATTTCAAAAAATAGACCAACATAACCGGCAATCATAGGTGTGGCTCCGCTTGTTCCGCCAAAACTATATGTATAATCTTGGTTTCCAGGATAACCTACAGTTAGTATATCATCATAGAAAAAGGCAAAAGTTGGTTTAATTCTACCATCAGAAGCAGGTCCAGTACTAGCACCATAACACCAGCAATCATCCTCTTTAGTGAGTGTATCATAATGATAGACAGCTCCTCCTGAGACAATATTTTTTGCCCAAGCTTGAGGTCGTGAATTTTGATTTCCAGCATTACTTTGTGACTGACAAAGTAAAATATCAAAATCAAAAATAGCTGCATCTGTATCAGCTGAAACAGTGGTGTATTCTGTAGTACGGGCACTACCAACACTTGCTGTTTGAAAAACTGCATAAAAAGGATCTTCAATTAATTCTCCAGCATGGTCATAACGATTTTGTCCTTCAAGGCCAATAACTCCATAATCTGCTACTATTCCTTGTCCTTCAGGAAGAAGCCCTCGAGCATTAGGATTACCTGTTCCATCACCAAACAATATACCTGCACATGCGGTGCCATGTGAGTCACTCCCACAAGCTCCTCCATGAACAATTAATGGATGATGTTGAAAATCGACATGGTTAAGGTTAAATCCAGTATCAAAAGATTCACCTCTTACATCCTTACCAGTATATCCTCCAGCAATCTCTATATAATTTGCTCCACCTATCTCGCGGCCCTTATCCATATCAACTTCATATTCACTCCATCGATCAACAAATAAAACTTCATCAAATCGTACAACTGCAAAGAGTTGTTCAGGTGTTAATGTAGCTTCAACTAAAACCTTTCCTGCATTTTCCTTTATTAATGTTCCCCCAATTTCTGATATCTTATTTGCAACAACTTGTTTCATATCAACAGAATGGACCTGTATATTATAACGTTGTAGAGGGTACATTTGACCTGCATTATCAAAATTCTCTATCATAAATTCTTCAAGTCGATAAGCTGGATGGTATTGACCAATCCAGCGAACATATGGTAATGTTGCAATCTGTTGTCGCACTAATTCGTTCATTTCAACAAGATATGCATATTGGGCAATATAATGGTGAACTGTACCACCGAGATTTGTAATTGCCGTCTTGAATTCTTCAAGAGGTTGTGTGTAAAACTGAACTATGAATAAATGTGTATCTGAACCAGCTGCTAAAGTTGAATCTATTTCTGGTAACCCTTCAATAGGATCAAATTGTGCATATCTAAGTCCAATATCATAAATAGGCTGGACTGTCCTAACAATTGTCCTTCCACCATCTAAACTTATAGAATAAAAATTTAATATTTCTCCATCTTCCATTTCTTCTTCCCATAATCTTAAAAGTATCGTTGAATCTGGAACAGCTATAATTTTTTCATTAAGAATTTTATTAGTATGATTAAAAAACTCTTCTTTTTGTGTAAACGTAGTTCCATGAACCGTCATGATTGTCGCAAGGAATAATAGACATATTACAAACACCAATTTAAAATTAACAATTCTCTTCATTTTTCTTTTCACCTCCACGATAAAAGTGTATATTTAACAAATGTTAATTTTTATAATACATATAAGTGTTTCGTAAGAATTATTAAAAAATTTTATAAATCTTTATAAAATTAGTAAAAAATATATTAATTGGGTTCAAAAAAATGATTATCAGAAAAGAAACAAAAGAAGATTACAAAAGTATATATGAAGTCAATAAAAAGGCTTTCAATCAAAATGATGAAAGTGAATTAATCCAGCGTATAAGAACAAGCAAATATTTTATTGCTGAACTTTCATTAGTTGCAGAAGAAAATGGAAAAATAATTGGACATATTTTATTTTCAAAAATTAAAATAATAGGAGAAAAAGAATATGAATCACTCTCTCTTGCCCCAATGTCAGTTCTACCAAAATTTCAAAAACAAGGGATAGGAGAAAAGCTTGTAAAAAAAGGATTAAAAAAGGCAAAAAATCTTGGATTTGATTCAGTAATTGTTATAGGGCACAAAGATTATTATCCAAGATTTGGATTTGAAAAAGCATCAAAATGGAATATTAAATGTTCATTTGAAGTTCCTGATGATGCGTTTATGGCATTTGAATTAAAGGTTGGAGCTTTAGAAAATAAATCAGGGACTGTACAATTTCCTAAAGAATTTGGAATTAAGTAATAAATACATTGTTTATAAAAAGAAATCTTGTAATGAAAAATTAAACAATAATAAAAATTTCCCAAAAATCCTTGCATTTAAGCAAAAGTGATTTAGAATGTTACCATATATTATTTTACATAATTCAATCAGTTTAGATGGTTCTTTATTGAATTTTGATGTAAACATGGAACTACATTATCAAATTGCTGGTAAATACAAACCAGATGCTCATTTAATAGGATCAAACACCATTAAAACTGGGATTGAATTATATAGCGAAGGAATTGTTAAGGAAGAAAATAAGGATTTTAAAAAACCAAAAAGAGACAAGAATCTTCCTTATTGGATTATTATAGACACAAAAGGAGCTCTCAAAGGTTTACTTCACACTTGTAGAAGATTTGAAATTTGTAAAGATGTTACTGTTTTAACATCAGAAAAAACACCAAAAGAATATGTTAATTATCTTAAAGAAAGAGATTATGATTATTGTAGTATTGGTAAAAATCATATTGATATAAAAAAATCTTTTGAGTTTCTAAACCAAAGATACAATATTAAAACTATTTTAACTGATACAGGTAAAATATTAGGAAATCTTCTTTTAACTCAAGGTTTTGTTAATGAAGTTAGTTTATTAATTCATCCTGTCATTGTTGGTGAAAAGGCATATAACATTTTTTGTAATATTAATGAAAATATAAACTTAGAATTTTCAAAAATTAAAACATTTAATAGTGATTATATTTGGATTGTATATAAAATAAAACATTGAAAAATTTATAAATATATCAAATAAATGTTGTTTATAAACACTATCAGATTTATTGTGTAGACAAAAAATGCATTATCCTAACTAAATATATTTATTTTGAAAGTAAAGTTTAAAAATAAATAAATAAAATTTATGAAATTATTTTTCTTCCTTTTGTATCATTGTTCTATAGCAAGGATAGAAATTTTCTATTTCTCCCAGTTGCCATAAAAGAAAACCAAGATCTTCCTCCATTATATCTTTTTTTAAGTAACTTTCATTTTTTTCCATGTTTCGCCTCCTTCTTTGTTATAATATATTTAATACTTCCTCTATTTATTATTTTCGAATTGGATAATTGAATAAAAAAATTATATGAAATATTTTAGCAGAAATTTATTCATATAAAAAACATTTGTTGCATTATAAAAAATATTTTCTAAGTGATAGGATTATGAAGATAGTAAATATCAATGATAAAAATTCAAAACCAGGCGCCTTAATGTTTGGAGGTTTTGGCTTTTTTTTAATATCAGCTCCATTTTCATTAAAATAATTCGGTTCAAAAATATTATCATCTGAATTCTCAAGAGTTATACCAGCAATATCATTTTCTTCAATATTATTTATTGTTATATTATTATTTCGGGAGTTTTTTAAATAAACACCCCAAGTATTTTTTATAAAATCATTATTAATTATGCTATTATTAAATGAAAAATCAAGATAAACACCATTTCCATTTTGGGAGCAATTATTTTTTGAAATATTATTATAATTTGACCATCTACCCAAGTATATTCCTTTAAAATTATGTGAAATATTATTACTGGTTATCTTAATATTTTTAGATTCAAAAATCACAATACCAAAATTCACATTATTATAAATCGAGTTATTTTTTATTGTAATATCAGAGGAGTTATAAATCCGAATTCCTTCCATATTATTTGAAAAAATATTTTCAGAAATATTAATAAATGAATGCTTAAAATCATTTATTAAAATTCCAATTTGATTATTTTGGATTGTAAATCTTGTAAGATTAACCCCAGATGATTTTATATAAATTAAATAAATTCCCGAGAAATAACCAAATATTACTTTATTTTTATTTTCGCCTACAAGATTTATTGATTTATTAATAACTATATTTTCACTATAACTTCCAGAAAAGATAAAAATTGTATCTCCATCAGACGCATCATCAATTGCATTCTGAATAGAAGTATAATTTCCTGTTTTTAAACCACCAACATATAAAATATTTCCTCCTTCTGCTTTACAATAACTATCAAATATAAAGATATTTGATAAATAGAAAAATAGGGTTACAAGCATTATAATATTAATAATTTTCAAGTTCAAACTATCACATTTTTCATTGTATTTTTAAATCAAAGGTAATATCAAATATTTTTCTTATTTTAAAACTTGTTAATAAAAAAATAAAATAAAAAAGAAAAAAAAGAGAGGTTGTATAATCTATGGACCTTGAACTGAATCAGGTAGTAAAACCTCGCCTATAATATGTATAACACCGTTACTACATTCAACATCTGCAGTTGTAATTGAAACATTGTTTACAGTTAAATTAGTATCATCTAAGGCAATGGTTATATTTGTTCCTTCTATTGTTACATATTCACCAACTGATAAATCTGTGGACATAAATTTCCCAGATAAGACATGATAAGTTAATACTTTTGTTAGATTAGTTGTATCTGCAAGTAAATTAGTGAGCCATGTTTGATCAAGTGCTCCAAAGGCTTCGTCTGTTGGAGCAAAAACTGTAAATGGTCCTTCACCCTGTAAGGTATCTACCAGGTCTGCAATTATTAATGCATTAGCTAAGGTATTGAAACCTGCAAACTGTGCCATAGCTACTATATCCCGGAGTGTGACAGTTATATCCATTTCATAAGGATTGCTATCTTCTCCATCATCATCTGTAACTATAAGTTTTACAGTATAGGTACCTACGGTTGCATATGAATGCTCTATCGGACCTGATTCATTTGATGTTGTACCATCTCCAAAATCCCAAATCCATGACGTTATTTGACCATCACTATCTGTGGATTTATCAGTAAAAGTTATTGTTATATCTGCATAAATACCAGTTGTTTTATCCACTTCAAATTCTGCTTTTGGTTTCTTATTTTTTGTTTCTTCTTCAACACAACCAGTTAAAAATCCTACTAGCAACGACATAATGATTATTATCACCAATAGTTTTCCTTTCAAATCAACTCCTCCCATAGATATTACATATATCTATATTCTCTACATAGTGGGTAATAGAACGGATGAAAAAAATAGTATATATCCTTTTCGAATTATTTTAGTAAAATAATCTTTGAATACTTACAGTTATCTTCATTAATCGTTTTTAAGGAATAATTTTATAATTATAATTAACATTACAGGTGCTGGATGCAATAACCTTTAGGATTGGAGGTAGCCATTTTGACAAAAATAACCGCACAAGAACTTGCTAAAAAACAAAAAGAAATATCTGTGGCAGAATTTTTCGAAAGAAATAAGCATATTTTAGGATTTGGAAACCAAACAAGAGCTCTAATTACAAGTGTTAAAGAGGGAGTAGATAACGGACTTGATGCATGTGAAGAAACAAATATTTTACCAGATATTTATGTTGAGATTAAAAATCATGAAGATGGAGAATGCAAAGTAATAATTGAAGATAATGGACCAGGTGTTGTTAAAAAACAAATTCCTCACATTTTTGGAAGGCTCTTATATGGGTCCAGGTTTCATGCAATAAGACAGAGTAGGGGACAGCAGGGAATAGGAATTTCTGCAGTTGTTTTATATGGTCAGCTTACAACAGGTAAACATGCCAAAATTATTTCGAAAGTAGAAGAGGGCAGACCAGCAATAGTTACAGAACTTGCAATTGATACAAATAAAAATCGAGCAGAAGTAATTAGTAATACAACAACTCACTGGGATAAACCAACTGGAACCAGATTTGAAGTTAATATTATAGCTGACTATAAAAGAGGTAAAAGATTTGTGTTAGATTATCTTCAAAGTACATCTATTGTAAATCCCCATGCCCAAATTATTTATAGGGAACCAAATGGAGACGAACACATATTTGAAAGAACTACAGAAGTTTTACCGAGAAAATCCATTGAAATAAAACCACATCCCTATGGTGTTGAACTTGGGACATTAATTAAAATGACTAAGAACTCCAAGAGTAGAAAATTATCATCATTTTTAAAAACAGAGTTTAGTAGTATGGGTGATCGTACAACAAATGCAGTAATTGAAAAAGCAAGTTTAGAAAAAGATCTAAATCCAAAAGACCTTAGTAGAGAACAATTTCTTGCTTTACATAAAGCCTTTAAAAAAATTAAAATCATGGCTCCATCTACTGACTGCCTTTCCCCAATTGGTGAGATGCTTATAAAACGATCTTTAAAGCACGAAACACAAGAAATTTCACCTGAATTTATAATAACTGCATCTAGACCTTCCTCTGTATACTCTGGAAATCCATTTCAAGTCGAGGTTGGGCTAGTATATGGCGGTAGTTTACCAAAAGATGACCCAGTAAAATTGTTACGTTTTGCAAATCGTGTTCCACTTTTATATCAACAGGGGGGCTGTATAACAACTAAGGCAATATCCTCCATTGATTGGAGGAGATATGGCCTTAATCAACCATCTGGTAAAGGAGTACCTTCAGGTCCTGCAATATTTTTAACACATATCTCATCTACTCAAATTCCTTTTACCTCTGAAAGTAAAGAAGCAATAGCAGATATTCCTGAGATTGAAAATGAAATAAAACTTGCTTTTAGAGAATGTGCAAGAAAGGTTCAACATCATATTAATAAAAAAGTGAAACGGGCAAAAACAAGAGAAAAATTTGAATTAATATCAAGAATTTTACCTGAAATTGCAAAAAAATCTGCTAAAATGCTTGAAAAACCTGTCCCAAGTCTAGATAAGGTAATTACCAAAATTATGGATGTTGTTTGGATAGAGGATATAATAGAATATGAAAAGGTTCAAAGAGCCCCAGTTCAAACGACATTGATAGAAGATTCACCTAAAGAAAAACAGAGAGAGGGAATCATAACAAAAAGTAGGATTTTAATAATAAATTATAAAAGATCTCCTCAAAAATTCAATCTTTATGCAATAATACCAGAAGACGCAGTTGTTGGAACTGTTACGCCTAAACCTTCTAAAATTACGAATAATTATATTAAGTGGAATCTTGAAACAATTAAACCTTCAAATAAGGTCAATATTAATTATGAACTTGCAGGTCTTGATACAGGTGATTTTGATGAAAATGATCTCTATATCGAAAATATAAATCCAACCTATGTTATAGGTGCTGATAAATGGGAGGGTGATTAATTCTATGGATAAAGATTATACAGAAGTTATCACAAAAATTAATGCAGTTGCAGAAAAGATATATAACGATTTTCAAAAAATAGAAATTCCATCATTAAATCTGCCAACTCGTACAAAATCAAATATTAAATTTAATGAAAAATTTAATGTATGGAAATATGGAAAAGGATTAACAGAGAGATCAGCAAAGTCACTTGATGGAGCATATATGCTTCTTAGAACAATGTACATGGCAGATTTTATAAAAGAGATGATCAAGCTTAAAAAATCATCAACTCTTAGAGAAATGTATTATATTTCAGAGGGATGGGATTTAGCTAAATTTCATTCACAACAAGAATCAAATTTTCTTGCTGAAGACCTTGAAGTTATCACTGCATGTATGAGAGAAGATTTCAAGCTAAGACCTGAAGAAGACGGTGCAAGAGTAATTGGAAATATTACAATAGAAGAATTTACAAGAAATAATACAAAAAAGAAAATTCATTGTCAGGATGATGTAGGCGATGCAGGATATTCTATACCGTATAATGTTGAACCTGAAAAATTAACCTTTAAAAGTGCTGATGCTGATTTTGTTATAGCAATTGAAACAGGAGGTATGTTTGATAGACTTGTTGAAAATGGTTTCGATACATCAAATAGGGCAATTCTTGTTCATCTGAAAGGACAACCTGCCAGATCAACAAGAAGATTTATTAAAAGATTAAATGAAAGATTAAAAATCCCGATATTAATCTTTACAGATTGTGATCCTTGGAGTTATAGAATTTTTGCAAGTATTGCATATGGCGCAATTAAAACTGCACATATTTCTGAGTATTTAGCAACTCCTGCTTCACTTTTTTTAGGGGTTACACCATCTGATATAGAACATTATGATCTTCCAACTGATAATCTTACAAAAGAGGATATAAATGCATTAAAAAGTGAACTATCTGATCCAAGATTTCAGGATTCATTTTGGAAAGGTGAAATAAAACTCCAACTTAAAATGGGTAAAAAATCTGAACAGCAGGCTCTGGCTAAATATGGTCTTGATTATGTAACAGATAAATATTTACCTGAAAAACTTGCAGAAATGGGAATAACAAAAAAATAAATAAATATTTATTAAAGTTCATTAGGTGGAATCATAAGGGTTCTTAATCTTAATATACTATGGTTATCAATTTCTATATATGTTTTACTAAATATTCCACCAGCTTTGCCTGTCGGAAAAGTATAAATGTAAACTCTTTTTCCGTCGATATATTCAGGTTTTGGTTTCTCAAGGTCTATTCTTTTCTTTTGTAATGAAGTAAAGTGAAAATAAAAAATGATATTTAATAAAATAAATATCAAAATTATAACAGCCACACTAATTAACCATGCATCCAATGATATTAATGCCCAGTTATGACCTGCTCCAAAGATAAATATTCCAAAAATAACAATTGCGACAATAATTATAAATATAATTGTAAGTAGTAAAAACAATTTTATAAATCTTGTATATCTATTTCCAAGTTTGGTTTCTTCATTACGAAGTTCAACTTGGATTTGTGATTGAGTCATGTATATCTATTATTATGTATTGTTTTTATAAGTTTTTAATCTTTTCTACTTTCACATTTTTAAAATAAATCATCAATTTATTTAGTGATTTCCCTCTATGCGAGACCTTATTTTTTTCTTTTGTTTCCATTTGAGCAAAGGTTTTAGTACTACCCTCTGGGATAAAAATAGGGTCATAGCCAAATCCATGGATTCCCAATTCTTTGTCAGATATTGTACCAGGGCATTCTCCGATAAAAAGAATGGGATTTTTTCCAGGTTCGCCATAAACATAAACAGATCTGAAGGTAGCTTTTCTGTTTTTTTGATTTTTTAAAAGTTTTAGAACTCCCCCTAGGCCAATTTTATAATAAACATATGCAGAATAAACACCTGGAAAACCATTTAAGGAATCAATAAAAAGACCTGCATCTTCTAAGATAAAGGAGTTTTTAAAAACTTTTTGAATATGTTTTGCACCAAAAAGTGCTACTTCTTCTAATGAATCAGATTGAATTTCAGGATAACCAAGGTCTTTTTGAATGATTTTTAAATCTAAATTAGATAATTTTTCCTTTACTTCAAGCACTTTTCCTTTATTACTAGTTATAAAAAAAATGGTTTTCATCTATACCTTCCTCTTCTAACTATTTCATTAATCTTTTTAATAACAAGACTTGCATCATTTTTTAATACGCTTTTATAACCTTCAATCACATAATCAAAACAGTTTGAAAATCTAGAATGTGTAGATTCAATAGCCTCCATTAAAACATGTAAATCAACTCCCTTTGCCTCTATTTCTGAATTAATTTCACCCAGACCAAAATCAATAAAATGAATTTTTTCATCAAGAAGAATCATATTTGATGTTGTAATATCACCATGAATTATATCATTTTTATGTAATTTTCCAATGCTTATACCTATTTTTTTACAAATATCTGCACGTTCTTTTTCACTTATTTTGTTTAAAATATCCTTTATCCTTTTTCCTTTTAGATGTTCCATAGTAATAATTCCATTTTTTAAATCAACATCAAAAATTATTGGAACTGAGACTCCATTTTTTCTTGCCTCAATCATAAGTTTTGCTTCTTCTTTAGTTCTATATGAAATTAATTGATTATCGATTTCTTTTATTCTATATGATTTACTAATTCTTTTCTTTTGAACTACATCATATGCCATATAACGTGATTTGCATATTTTTGCTTCAGCACCCTGATATAACAAATTTTTAGTCACGCCAAGTCACATCTACCATATCTGTTCTAAATCTTTGATCAATAAAGGAATTTTCAACCTTCATTCTAATACCACTTTTATACATTAAAATTCCAAGCCATGCAATCATTGCACCATTATCAATACAGAGTTCTTTATCAGGTACAAAAAATTCTGCATCTCGCTCTTCTGCCATTATTTTAACCATTTCGCGTAATCTTTTATTTGCTGCAACACCGCCCCCAAGAAGGACTTGATCTTTTTCTGTATGAGCCATCGCTCTTTCTGTAACTTCTGTAAGAGCTGCAAATGTTGTTTCTTGTATTGAATAACATATATCTTCTAAATCTTCCCCATTTTTATTGTACTGTTCTGCTGCAGTTAATAAGCCAGAAAAGGCTATATCCATTCCTTTAATAGAATAAGGTAATTCCAGGTATTTTTTACCTTTTAATGCCAATTCTTCAATTTTTGGCCCACAGGGAAAATCAAGATTTATGGTTCTACCAAATTTATCAAGGCAATTGCCAATTCCGATATCAAGTGTTTCACCAAAAACTCTATATCGACCCTCAGCAAATGCAATAACTTGAGTATTAGCACCAGATGTATATAATAAAACTGGATCTTCGCATTTTTCAATTGTTCCTCTTCCTATTTCAAGATGAGCAACACAGTGGTTTACTCCAATTATTGGTATTTTTATAGTAAGAGATAAAGCGCGAGCAGCTGTTGCGGCAGTTCTTAAACAAGGACCAAGACCTGGACCTTTTGAAAATGCAATTAAATCAATAACAGAAAAATCAATGTCTGCTTTTTTTACAGAATCTTTGATTAAATCAGCAATATATATTGTATGATGATTTGCTGCTTCACGGGGATGAATACCACCTTGTTTAGGCCTATATATTTTAATTAAATTTGAAAAAACTTTACATTTATTATTATCAAATTTAACAATGCCTGCACCTATAGAATGAGCAGTTCCTTCAATACCAAGACATATCATGAATAAAAATTGTAAATAAGTATAATATAAAATAAATTTGGTAAATTAAACTATTTATCCATAACACATTTTTAGTGATATAGAAATAAAATACCTTTTTTAAACATAATGAAAAGAATTATAATCATTGTACAAATAATTGCAATTAAAATATATAACCATGGAATTTCAAAAGGCTCCTCATAAATAGTTAATGAACCATGATAATATATATAATCAAATCTTTTATCCCCATTGATATCTAAATATGATTTTCCATTTATTGTTTTTATATTAGTAATTTGCTCTGTTTGAACATTATATAAAATATCAAAACCTTCATCAGAATTTGTATTAGCAGCAATATATAATGTTTCTTTTAATGTAATAAGGGATATATCATCAGAATATTTGGAGTTCGATCCAATTCTTTCTTCGATTTGATCAGTTACACCATCATTATCATCGTCAGAATCTCCGGTATAGACATTATCAGGTGAATCTTGATCAGGTATACCATCCCCATCTGTATCAATTGGATACTCATTTGGATCATCGGGATTAGTTCCATAAGATTTCTCTAATTCATTTTTATAGCCATCACCATCTAAATCAGGTAATTGCAAAATGCTTACAATTAATGGATCTGACCAAGAACTTTCTACAAAAAAAATGCTTCTATGTTTAACTCTTACCTCATATACGCCATATGAAACCCATGTATAATTTTGGGAAATATTTGTTTCAAATGAACTAAACTCGATCCAATCACTAAAATTACCTTCCCCCCAATCAAACATCCAACTGGAACCAACTTCTGTTGTATTTACACAATAATAATTTTCCACATTAATGGTACTAATAGTAGGACCATTAGGCGGAGCAGGAGTAAACAGAAAAGAGCCATACACAACTATTGTTAAAGGGCTAATTATAATTAAAAAAATACAAAAAAATATAACAAAAGATAAAGATCTTTTGATATTAAACTTGTTTAAATTCCATGTTTTTATCATTTTGTGCATCCCATTAAAGAATATAACTAGTAATAGTTAGATAATTTTAAATTTTTAGGTCAACCTTTCTAACAATTGAAAAATCAAAACCAAAATATATAAAGGTTTTTGGTTAATTATTATCTAAGATCTAATGCCAATTTCTATTTCAGATTCATCAATTTTCCATTTTTTAACAAGATTTCCAGATGGTTTATCAATAAATTTAATTTCTTTTGACCGAGTTTCAACTTTGATATAATCTTCCCAACTTTTTAGACTCTCAATTTTACTTTTTTCAACTCTGATTTGAGATGTTATTTTTTCCTCAATATCCAAATCTAGTTCCTTTCTCATAGATTGAATACGTCTAACAATTTCTCTAGTAAATCCTTCTGCAAAAAGTTCAGGAGTAAGTTTTGTTTCTAAGAAAAGTATAACATTTTCAATATCAGTTTTAGCAAAATCTTTCTTTTCGCTTTCTACAATTATAAAATCTTTTTCTGTTAATATATATTTTTTACCATCAGAAGTGATTTCAATATTTCCTTTTTCTATTAACTTGTTATAGAGTTTTTGTGTATCCATTTTCTCGATGGATTCTGAAAGATCTTTTACGTTATCTTTATATTTTGGACCTAGAACAGAATGATCTGCTTTTACAGATTTAATTAAAAATTTTGATGTATCTTTTTCAAATGAAATCGTTTTAACATTTAATTCTTCATTTAGTAAGTCTACAATCCCAATAATTGAATCTTTGACTTTTTTATCACATACAATTGTAGCACTATTTAAAGGATAACGAACCTTAACTCCAATTTTTGATCTGAGCGCCCTTCCAGCTTCCACGAGGTCTCGCATTATTTTCATACCACTTTCAAGCTGCTTATCGATTTGTTTTTTATTTGTATTAATATAGTTACATAGATGAACACTTTCAGGCATATTTTGTGTTCGAAGATTCTGGTAAATTTCTTCTGTGATAAATGGAATAAATGGTGCCAAGAGATTTGAAAGGCCTAAACAGATATCATACATTGTCGAATAACCTGCTAGTTTATCCTCTGTCATTTCTTCAATCCAGAGACGCTTTCTTGACCTTCTTAAATACCAATTACTAAAATCTTCAATAACAAAATTTTCAATTGACCTTGAAGCCTTATGAATTTCAAAATTTTTAAAATAATTTTTTACCTCAGAAATTGTTATATTAAATCTGCTAAGAATCCATTTATCTAGTGGTTTTCTTTTTTCAAATGCTATTACATCTTTTTTTAAATCAAAACTATCAAGTGATGCATATGTAGTAAAAAAGTTGTATGAATTCCAAAAAGTTAAAATGAATTTCCCAAGTGTATCTTTAACAGCTTGTTCAAAAAATCGAGTAGACATCCAAGGAGCATTTGCTGAAAAAAGATACCATCTAAGAGCATCAGCGCCTTCATTATCAAGGATAATATCTGGATCTACATAATTTTTCTTTCGCTTACTCATCTTTTGATTGTTTTCATCTAAAACAAGGCCTAAAGTTAATACATTTTTATAGGATCTATCATCAAATAAAAATGTAGAAATTGCCAAAAGCGAATAAAACCAACCTCTTGTTTGATCCAAGGCTTCTGAAATAAAATCAACTGGAAAATTTTCTTTAAATTCTTCTTTATTTTCAAAAGGATAATGCCATTGTGCAAAAAAGGCAGAACCTGAGTCATACCAACAGTCGATAACCTCATTTTCGCGTTTCATTACTGATTTACATTTAGGACACTTAACGACAAGATCGTCAACTAGTGGTTTATGCAAATCATAATCTTCTGGAAAACTTTCACTAACAACTTTTAACTCCTTTATACTTCCAATGCAAATCTCATTATTACATCTATTATTTGTACAAATCCAAATAGGAAGTGGTGTTCCCCAGTATCTATTACGTGAGAGTGCCCAATCCTTTACATCACTGATAAAATCTCCAAAGCGACCTTTCTGTAAATGCTTTGGATACCAGTTAATATTATTATTATTTCTAATTAACGAATCCTGAACATTTGTCATTGCAATAAACCATGATTCCATTGCATAATAAAGAAGAGGAGAATCGCATCTCCAACAAAATGGATATTCATGTTTATATGTATGAATTCCTTCTAATTTTCCACAGCCTTCAAGGAATTTAATAATACTTGGGTCAGCATCCTTTACAAATTGACCTTTCCATTTCTCAACTACAGGTGGAAATGTTCCATCAAGATTAACTAGTTGAACAACAGGCAAATCATATTTTTTACCTATATTATAATCATCCTCACCAAAAGCAGGAGCAATATGAACAATACCAGTACCTTCATCCATTGTTACAAAATCTGCAAGAACAATATACCAGCCCTTTTTTTCAGACTTTGCATAATCAAAAAGGGGTTCATACTGGATTCCTTCAAGTTCTTTTCCTGAAAAACCATCAAGAATTTCGTATTCTTGACCCTTTAAAAGAGCAGCAGCACGTTGTTCAGCAAAAATTAAGATTTGACCATTATAACGAATTTTAATATATGTTTCATTGGGATGAACGGCAAGTGCAACATTTGAAATAAGTGTCCATGGAGTAGTAGTCCATGCAAGAAAATATGCTTTCTCGCTTTTAAGTTTAAATTTAACAAAAATAGAAGGTTCTTCTACTGTCTTATAACCTTGAGAAATTTCATGGGCTGATAGAGCAGTTCCGCAACGCGGGCAATATGGAACTACCTTATGGCCTTTATATAAAAGCTTTTTTTCCCAAGCTTGCTTTAAGGACCACCAAACCGACTCAATATAATCATTGGTTAATGTAACATAAGGATGTTTCATATCAAGCCAAAAACCAATACGCTTGGTGTTTTCTACCCATGCTTTTTCATATCTGAAAACACTTTTTTTACACTCTTCATTAAATTTCTTAATACCATATTTTTCAACATCTTGTTTATCCTTAAGACCTAACTTTTTTTCAACTTCAATTTCAACAGGCAATCCATGTGTATCCCATCCTGCTTTTCTTAATATATAATGACCATTCATAGCTTCATATCTTAATACTAAATCTTTTACAACTCTAGTTAAAACATGACCTGGATGAGGAAGACCATTAGCAGTTGGAGGGCCTTCTAAAAAAACATAAGAGGAGCATCCTTTTTTTTGATCAATAGATTTTTGAAAAATATTGTTTTCTTCCCAAAATTTTAATATATCTTTTTCTAGTTTGTAAGGGCTGTATTTTTTTGAAGGCGCCTTGATCATTTATTTTTCACCAAATTATTATATTATCATTAATTTGATTCTGCACCCTAATGACAAAAGACTGTTAAAACCATTTCCATCATAAATCATACTAATATGACCTTATATCGTCGGCTTTCATAAATTCTCTAATAAGTGATGTTGCATAGCAGCCTTTTTGAAGTTCAAACCTCAAAAATAAAGCCTTTTTTACATTATTTACTTCATCTTTAATAAGTTTAAAATCAAGATCTTTTATAAATCCAATAATGGATCGTCTTGATCCTGATGAAGAAATATAAGGGATATAAGGGATAATAAAATCTTTAGGATTAATTTTTTCCTTTTCAATTATTTTGTTTTCGATTTCGCCCATTTCTCCTTTTGCAATAACTGATTCACTTCCAAACAACACACCACTAATTACTGCTTTTCCTTTTGAAATTTGTTTGTTTATTTTTTCAATATTTCTCTCATGTACTAAAATACCAGTTTTATCAATTAGCCCTCTTCTAAGTGGTAATATTATATCACCAATAACTGCATTATTTAAAGGCAATTTTTTATTGATTCTCTCACTTAGTACTTGATTAAAAAGATAAGACTGATAACCATTAATAAACATAGTAAGCAAATTTTTAGGAAGCTCTTTTAATGCACCAACAAAATCGTCATGGTCATTTACTAATTTGTTTAACATTGCTTTTTCAAAATTTAGACTATCTGGGTAAATCTTTAAAGCCAACTGAAAATCATATGTTTCTTGTAGATTTTTACGTAAATTGTAAATGTCCTCATCTTCTCCCTTAATTGGATTTGCAATATAACTAATTACAGCATTTTCAAAATCATCTTTTACAATATATCTTCCAACAATATGAGTAATTGGTCTTATAATACCAAAACGTTGAATTCCATAAAAATTAGGAAATCCTTTAAATTTGTTAAGATAAGATAATATTTTTTTGATATCTACCGATTTAACGTTTTGATTAATGTTTCTAATGATAATTTCAAATTTATTTCCAATAAGGTTACCAATTTTCACAGGTTTATTAGATCTATAAATATTATTGAACTCAACATCTTTCATCTTTATCTTTAATAAATCATCATTTGATATTTTATAAAATGACATTAACTGGGTAGTTTTTGCTCTTTTATCTTTTGTACCTGCAAAACCGATTCTTCCCCTTGAAATATGAAGCCATTTAGAAAAATCTCTTATTATTAAGTTTGTTTCATAATTTTTCGAAGTAACATTTGCTATTACAAATTTCCCATTTTCTGATTCTAAAGGATAATTTGAGATTTCATTTACAATAAAATCTTCAGGTCGAGTGCGAAGCTTTCCTCCTATTCCTTCAAAAGGTGTTAAAAAAGTGTTAATACCAATTTTTTTTTCAGCGTCTAATACATGCATCTATTTTTTACTCTTAGTTTTTATTTCAAAATCTTTATTAAATGATTTTATTTCAGCTTGTAAGTATTTTACCGCCTTTTTTAATATATCAACCGGATTTCCATTTGTCACTCTAATATACAAATGTTTTTTATTTGATTCAGGATGATCAGACATATAAGAAGCATAATCTACTTCTTTATAATTTAATAAAACCTCTGTAATAGGATTTAAAATGGTTTCAGTTTCACCAGTTATTTCTAGTTCTAGTTCTTTAGAAGACTTTTTAATCATTTTTACTTCCATAAAATTTCACTCTTTTCCTATATAAAATAATTAATCTTAAAGCTTATGTAAATCATAGTTACCATAATCAATTGCTATTTTTCTTCTTTCACTATTGTTGCAGTTATTACATTTAAGCTTATTTCCTATTATATCAAGAGGATGTCTACATTTATTACAAACCGCTTTTATGACTCCAAGATCTCTATCTTTGGTTGACAGTTGCAAACTTGGTTTAACTTGTGTTATTTTTGCTCTTATAATATCACCTGGAGAATATTCAGTTGCTGGATCCTTTACATAAGATCTTGATATTTCAGAAACCCGAATTGTTCCATCCGTATCACCAGATATAGGTCTATTTTTTCCGATTACATGAAAAACATCAGCAATTACCATATTTGATTTTATTGAAATAGCTTTTGCCAAAACAATGTCACCTTTTTTTATTTCCACAGGGATACTTGTTAAAGGTTTTACAATTGCCCTTTTATTTTTTTGATCAACAAAATAGGAACCAACCCTTGCAGCTCGAATAATGCCATCTTCTTCAAATGTTCCTTCACCTGGGAGAAGTTCTTCAGAAGTTGAAACTTGATCTCCAGGTAAAACTATTTTGTTTTCAACCATTTTTTCACCGTTTCATTGTAAATAATTTTAAGTTCACACAATCTACTTTCAGTTTTAAAGGTTGTGGTATATAATTTTTGGATTGTACTATAAGAAAATAATATAAAAAGAACATCTTATAATATTAACACTTGTATCTATAAGAAAAAATGCAATTAATTGTCTTCAATGCTTTCCAACTGGAATGGTTGTAGTATTGGCCAGTACTCAGAATCATCATCAGGCATTACAACAATACCTTCTTTTTTAATGTCTACTATCTCTCCAGTTTGAAAATCTGGCCATTCACGCCATCTAACTCTTTGACCTATATGCATCATAGAGTAAATATATGATTAGAATATAAAAGTTTAGTATAAGAACAAAAATAATACCTTAAAACAATAACAAAATAATTTGATGATTCTTTTTTTTAATAACCCTATGTATTTTTAGAGGGGATTATATCTATAATAACATCTCTATATTAAGGTTTTGAGAAAAGATATGAATTTTTAGCCATACCTTTATAAATAACATATATATTTCGATTTTTCTACTCTCATTTATTAAAAGTGAAATAAAATGGCAAGAAAACCAGCAAGTATGTATAGATATGTCAGAGGTAAACCTTCAACTAGAAGGGAATATATGGGTGGAGTTCCAAATCCGCGTATTACACAGTTTGTACTAGGAAATAAAACAGATAAATTTCCAATTCAGGTTTCACTTTATGTTTTAGAAAAATGTAATATCAGACATAATGCCTTGGAATCTGCTCGAATAACTGTAAATCGAGCATTGGAAAAAAAGGTTGGTTCAACAAATTATAGACTACAAATCAAAATTTTTCCACATGTTGTTTTACGTGAAAATAAACAAGCAACGGGGGCTGGTGCAGACCGTGTATCTCAAGGAATGCGAGCTGCATTTGGAAAAGCAGTTGGAACTGCAGCTGAGGTAAAGCCAAATCAATCAATTATTACTGTTGAAACAACTGAACATTTTATTGAACATGCAAAAAGTGCACTTAGAAAGGCTGGAATGAAAATACCCTCTCCTTGTAAGGTCTCAGTTGGAAAAGCAGCTTAGGTCTAATTTTTTTAAATATATTTTATTATAAAAGGGAAAATTATTGCAATAAAAATTAACAAAGAAATTGTAACTGATATATTTCTGACTATTCTATCCCTCATTTCATCAGATATTCCTTTCTTAAATTTTTTTATTAAAGAGCCCATTACATCGTTGAATAAAAATCCTCCATCTAATGGGATCATAGGTAAAACATTAAAAAGTCCAACAGCCAAATTCAACCAGAAAATCCAGTATAAAGCACTGGCAATTATCCAAAAAATAGAATCAGGCAATAAACTCAATGGTCCTGTTATAACATATTGATTCGTAAAAGGAGCAACAATGGGGTTATATCCTTGAAAATATCCAATTAAAGGAATCACATAAAAAATTAAAAATCCTCTTGGAAAATCTGTTAAAAATGGATTTTTAAGGATATCTAAATTTTCTTTAACACCAATTAAAGAATATATTCCATTGTAACCTTTCCCTTTGTATATATTTGATCCAAAATATATATACCTGTCTGCAAGTTTTATTTCTTTTGTATAATGGGCTTTATTATAAAACCATGAAATAGTAATTGTATCATTTGCATTTGTACTGTTCATCACCTGAATATATTTTATATATCTTTCATTAAATGTTTCATATTCAGATAAATAGGTTCCATTTATTTCAGTCACTATTGCTCCTGTTTTAATACCAATATTATCTGCTGGTGAATCTTTATGAATTTCTAAAACACCAACTCCCTCAGCCGCTGGTTGAACAGCTGACATAAATATAAAAGAAAAAAGTAAAAGGCTAATAATTACTACAACAAAATTTGCAAGTGGTCCAGCTGCATAAACCCTCATTCTTTTTTTTGTTTCTGCATTTTTTAGTTCTTCTTCATCAGGTTCCACAAAAGCTCCAATTGGAACAACCAAATAAAGAATTCCAAGGGATTTAACTTTTAATTTTTGAGCAAAAGTCAAAATTCCATGAGAGAATTCATGAGCAATAATTGCTATAACTAAAGCAAGTAGAATATAACCTATATAATCAAGAGGTAAAATAGGATTTATTCCTGGTAGAACTAAAGCTATTTCAGGTCCAGGAATTGCTGCCTTTTGTTCTGGAGAAAATCCAAAAACTGTCCAAGCCTGCCATATAAGAATAATTACCATAAAAACCATTAAAATAAAACAAAAAACGATTCCAAAGGAGCCAAATGCCTTCCAAAATCTTTTCTTACTAGCAATTTTTTTAATAAATTTTCTGCCCCGCAATGTTCTTAATAATAATGCAGGTCCATAAAGAGAAATATTATACTTTTCCAATATTCCTTTTTTATGTAAAGAATAAGTTATTATAAAATATAGAAAAACTATTGTAAAAAAAATTAATAAACCATCTAATATTGACATGATTTAGTGAGGGAATAAATAATACTTATTTATAACTAACTGATAGTCTTAGGTTTTATTATTTAAAATATATATTTTGATTTATTCTATTTAATGATTTGATAAGTTTTTTACACCATTTTAACTTTTCAAGTTTTTTAGAGTGATCTTTATTATTTTTAAATGAATATTTTCCAATTTTTGAATTAAAATCAAATCCTATTAAATAAATAGTTTTTGCCTGGAAGTGTTCTGCTATAAAAACAGCTCTATCACCATCTGTAAATCCGCCAAAATTAAAGATATTTTCATATTGATCTGGATTTATCTGAGTTGTACCAATTATATCACCATTAAATTTTGGAACATTTTTTTTGATTTTTTCTATATTATCTCCATGGGCATGAACTATTAATAAACTACCTTTATTGTTTGCATATATTTGATCAGAAATTTTTCCGTCTAAATCTGTAACTATTATATCTGGTTTTATATCATATTTTAATAAGGCAGAAGTTGCTCCATCTGCAGCAATTGTTATTTTATCAATATAATACCTTTTTTTACTGTTTAATGACCAATCCAAGGAGGGGCCAGCACCAAAAATAACAATATCTTTACCAGTAATTAAATTTTTTAATTTTTTTAATAATTGAAAATTTTTATTTTCTAAAAGTTTATTTAAAATATTTGCAGATTTTTCCTCATTTTCTAAGGGGTAATTGAAATTCTTTGCGATTTTATTATAAATAGGCTCCCATTTATTATAAAACATTTAATTTTAATTTTCCTCTATTAGTTTAGACGTTTGTTCCTCTATTTCAAATTCTTTTTCTTCAGTTGAATGGATTTCTTTAATGTAATGGTGTGTAATAGCTCCTACAAGAGCAATCATAATACCTGTGCTTGTATAACCAACGAAGCTGATTGTTAAAAAAGGATTCATGTTAAAGTTAATTGGCCAATTTTCAAGTGCGCTGTATAAAGCACTAAAAACAGCTGAAGATATAAAACCAAATGCAAATAAAGAAAATGGAGCTATCCAATAGTTCCAAGGGGTTTTTTTATCTTTTACATAAATGTCAACAACTCTTCCAAAAATAGCAATTAATCCAGCAAATACAATGCCCCATATTATTTTAGTTATGAAATATAATGCTGGAAGAAGCTCTACTTCAGAAGTAAAAGTAATGTTTGTTACTTCATAATATGCCAATATTCCAAATGCAATAATAATAACTGTAGCAATAATAAATGTATAAATTGATAATCTACCAGTTAAAAATCCTGATTTTATTTCGCCCAATATTGCTTCAAGGATTCTTTCCCATTTAAAAACTCTAATAAGTAAATATATTCCTAAAGTGAGCAATATTGCACCAAATCCACTTGCAGCCATACCAAGTAAAACAAAAAATGCCCAAACAATTAAAACCAAGGCAATAGGTAATAAAAATTGCTTTTGAACCTTTTCGTCATCTAAAATTTTTACTATTCGAAAATATGTATCTTCAAGTTCTCTACTTTGTTTAACAGAAACCCTTTTTATAGAAGTAATTTTAATTCTGGATTGAATAATTGGTAAAATATATTCATCTTCAGCCCCATCAGTCACAAGGATAATATTGTCAGCATTTGTCTTTTTTATTACATGTTCAAGTTGTTGAGAAAGAATTTCATCAGATTTAATTCCAACATTCATATGGCCACAGATAGTAGCAATTTCAATATCTTTTTTTTCATTTTTAAGAGTATTATATGTTGAAATTGCTGAATATATTGCATTTAGATCTGAATCTTCTGGATCGGTTTGGCCTAGATTTTTTGCCGCCTCTATATTATCTCTTAGTCCAATTATAGGAGTAACTACCTTTGCTTTTCTCCCAAAATCATCATCCCGATCAACATTTAAAATAAGGGTTTTCATGATTTTCTAATTTAGGCATCAATTAGTATTTATTTAAGAATTTTACTATTAAAATTTATGAAAAAGAACATACAATAAAAGTAAACAATAATAAAATAAAAATTTTAAGTTAAATAAATTACAAATCTAAAAGCTTAATAAAAAAAGAATCCTCTTGATTAGTAATAATTAAAAAACAACTTTATATTGCCATATCTAAATGAGTGAAAGCAAAATTATTCCAGAATCAAGAAAAATTACAAACTTACAATTTATTGTAATGATGATAATTGCAGTAATTGTATGGGCTTTTGCATTTCCTTTTATAAAAATAGGACTTGAAGAATTATCCTTTATAAATTTAACAATTATGAGATTTTTAATTGTCTGTATAATTTTTATTATTATATTTATTTTAATGCCAAAAAAATTTTCAAAACTCCATAGAAAAGATATAATACCAATTTCAATTTTAGGTTTTTTTGGAGTTATTGTTTATCATTTTGGATTAAACTATGGTGAACAATTTATTTCACCAGGTATCGCTAGTTTAATTATTGCAACAATTCCCATTCAAATAATAATTTTAGCTAGAGTTATATTAAAGGAAATAATTACATTTAAGAAATTTATTGGCATAATTTTGGCGCTAATTGGAGTGCTTATTATTTCAATATGGGGTAAAGCTGAATCTACTCTTGAAATAGAATATATCTTTGGTGCTTTAGCAATTCTAATAGCTGCAATAATGGCAGCGTTATATACAATAGCTGGAAAAAGACTTCTTGAACGCTATAATGGTTTATCTTTAACAGTATATGCAATGTTATTTGGTAGTATTGGATTAATTCCTTTTATAAGTCAATCATTTATAATTCAAGTTGAAAGTATGACACCAAAAGCATGGTTTGCTGTGATTTTTCTAGGTTTATTTTCAACAGTAATAGGTTATGTAATATGGTATATTGCTCTTAAAATAAAAAGTGCAAGCGAAATCAGTATCTACCTTTATGCAATACCGGTGCTTTCAACTATAATTAGTTTTTTTTGGTTCAAAGATGAAATTACATTAATGTTTATTGTAGGTGGTTTTCTTGTTTTAATAGGTTTATTTATAGTTAATAAGAAGTCAAAAAAAATTTCAAACAAAAAAATTGATTAATAAAATTGTATTTTCTAAAAATTATGTCAAAACTTCTATATATGAAAAATATCGAAGGTAATTATATCAAAGAGTTTAATGCAATTGTTACAAAAAACAAAAAAAACTACATCTGTCTAGATAGAACTGCGTTTTATCCAATAGGAGGCGGACAACCATCAGATATAGGTTATATAGAATGGAACGATAAAAAATCTGAAATTGTTGAAGTCATAAAAAAAGAAGACACTGTTAAACATATTATAAATGGTGAAAAGCCACAAATTGGAAATAAGGTTCATGCAACAATAAACTGGAATAGGCGTTATAGTCATATGAAAATGCATACAGCTCAACATGTAATATCAGGTATTATTTTTGATAGTTTTCAAGCCAGAACAGTAGGAAATCAAATACATGCCAATTATTCTCGAGTAGACTTTCACCCAGCAAACTTCACAAACAAAGATTTGGAAAATATTGAAATCAAATTTAACAAGATAATAAATCAAAATCTGCCTATAAAGATATATGAAGAGGAAAGAGAAAGTTTAGAAAAAAGGGTAGATCAACAAAGAGCGCATCTTGACCTCTTACCAAAGTTTATTACAAAACTTCGTATTGTCGAAATAGAAGGTTTTGATATTTGTCCATGTGCAGGAACCCATGTGCGAAATACAAACGAAATACCAAAATTAGAAAAAATAAAAAAAGAGGCAAAGGGTAAAGATAAAACTAGGATTATTTATTCTCTTTCAAAATAAAACTATAATTGAATCTTTATTTCAACATCCTCTATTTCATCAACACCTTTTAATGATTTTAACATTCCACAAATAGTATTTTTTATTATTTCTGTTGGGAAATTTGTTAATGGAATTTGTTTTCCATTAACTTTAATACTTATATTTTCCATATTTTCACTCCTTAAAATCTCCTTTTTTATTAATTCAATTAGCTCTTTAAAATTTCCTGAATATGTCAAAATTGTATTTTCTCTTTGTTTGATATCACCTAATCTTATCTTTGAGATAAATTTATCTTTTGCACCTTCAATTAAGATTAAATCATACTTTCCAATATTACAAATCTGGTGTATTATTGTTTTAATTTCCTTTTTTTCTTTTATTAAGAAATCTGTTTCTTCTCTTGAGGAAATGACCACAAGTTTTGAACCTGCTTGAGCATGCTCAAATGAGTCTTTACCCTCTGTGTCAATATCTATTTTTTTGTCAGATATTTTTATACTAGCTATTTTAAATCCTTCCTCAGATAATTTTTTAATAATACCTTTAATAAGCGTTGTTTTTCCAGTATTAGATCTACCATATATCCCAAAAATTACAGGTTTCATTATTATGAATATAAGTTAGGATTGTATATTTTTTGCTAAAATAGATTAAAACCATAAATTCAAAATATGTTTTTTGGTTAACCAATTTTGATAATATTTATGGAAAATAAAGCTTATGTTGCTCTTTTAATATCCATTATATCTGTTTCATTTGCAGCAATATTTATTGTCTCAATAGATGCACCAGCTCTTTTAATAGCTTTTTACAGATTGCTCTTTACAACTTTACTTATTTTACCTTTTATAATTTTTCATAAAAAAACTAGATTAGAATTACTTAGTTTACCAAAACATACAATCTATATTATGATTGGAATAGGAATTATACTTGCAGCTCATTTTGCACTATGGATTACATCTCTTAAATTTACTTCAGTTGCAAGTTCAGTAATACTAGTTACTGCTCATCCTATCCTTGTTGGGCCAATATCACATTTTTTTTATAAAGAAAAGCTTTCAATTTTTAATTCAACTGGTATTGCTATCTCATTAGTTGGCGTTTTTATACTTGTTATTGGAAATTATGGTCTAGGTTCCCTGTCACAAGATTCATTAGAGGGAAATATTCTAGCAATTCTTGGAGGTATTGCTGCAGGTTTATATATCTTAGGGGGAAGAAAAGTCAGAAAAACTGTTTCAATTGCATCATATGCTTTCATTGTTTATTCAATTGGAACAATAATTTTACTAGGAATCTGTCTATTTTACAATACACTGGTTTATAATATAAATTTAAAGGATTTACAAATCATCTTTTTAATGGCGATTGTATCAGGGATATTTGGTCATACACTGTATAACTGGTCCTTAAAACATATCAGGGCCTCTGTTGCATCTGTTGCTTTATTAGGAGAACCTCTTGGTTCAACAATATTAGCGTTTATTTTTCCCTGGATTAATCAAACACCGTCATATTTTACAATTTTAGGAGGAGCAATAATTCTCTCTGGCATTTATCTAACTGCAAGACAATCAGAATGAGATAGAAATTATTATAAATAAAATATTATTTGCGTTTAGCTCATGGCAGAGGAAAATAAAAACAAAATAATTACAATTGCTTTAGCAATAGTGATTATAATAGCTGTAATAACTGTTTTATATGTGAGCATAGTAAAAGAAGAAAATAAAGAAACATTTTCAGGAGAAACATCAGAGGAAAGTGATCAAGAGGGAGAAGTAATACTACAATTTATTTATGGGGATGAAATCACCAAATATACACTTAAGGATTTAGAGGGATTTGAATCATTTACTGGTTTAGGTGGATACATCAATGCTATTAATGTAACTACAGGACCATTTGAACTAAAAGGTGTCAAAATATCGACTCTCATTGAGGAAAATGAGATCAAATCTGAAAACTATAGCATTTCTATAAAGGCAATGGATAATTATACTAAAATATACGATTTAAGCTATATCAATGGAGATATTCCAGTATATAACGAAACAGGAGTACCTATTGAATCTGGGGAAGTAACAATGATATTAAATTATAAATCAGATGGAGAATATCTAGATAGCTCAATTGGACCACTTAGATTAGCGTTTGTCTGTGAAGATGGTTTTACATCATCAAAAATCTGGATAAAACAAGTTGAATACATGGAGATAATAGAAAGTTAAAAAAAAAAAAATTAATTCTAACACAAACTTTTTTATTTTCCTGTTACTAAACCATAACCTTTTTTCATTAATATATCATTTCCAATAAAGGATTATGAGAGAAATAGAAGAACTGATAAATAAGGCTAAAAAGTATAAAAATGTTATAGTTCAAAAAAAATTAAAAAGTAAAAAAAATACAGTTGCTTATGTAACAATTAAGGGAAAACCTCGAATTTTAAAATGGTTTACACCTGGACTTAAATTACATATGCAAAAAGAATATAAAGTTTTAAAAAATGGAGAAAAGAAATTACAAATTCCATTTGTTTATGAAATTGATAAAAAAAATAATGTAATAATATTAAATCATATCTTAGGTGAAAATCTATGTGATATCCTAAATGATGAAAGTACTATTTTTTCAGAAAAAGAACGATTAGTAAAATTACTTGCTGATTGGTATATAGATTTCCATAATTATTTCAAGAGCGGAAATGTATTTACAATTCATGGAGATGCAACTCTGCGAAATTTTGTTTTTAATGATAGGATTTGGGGTTTAGATTTTGAAGAATCAAGAAATGGAAAACCTATTGACGATATTGCAGACATGTGTTCATCAATTCTAACAACAGATCCTATGTTTACAAAAGAAAAATTTCAACTTTGTAGAATTTTCACAGACTCATATTTAGAAAAAGCTCCTGGAAGAATAGCAAATATTGATGACGAAATTGCCTATTCAATTCTAAAAAAAATTCAATGGAGACCAGATCAAGAAGAAATTCTTAGAAAACAAAGTAAAAAAATTAAAGAGAAAGGCATTTTTAATGAAAAACATTAAAAATAAGTGTTTTATTTAATAATTAAGAGGGATGGATATGCCAACTGAAGAATCTATTGAGGATTTGTTAGATAGAGCTATTGATGAAGTACTTTCTGAAGAGAAAAAATCACAAGAAGATATTAAAAAAAGAAGGCCTAAGCCATTTAGATATTTAACAAGAGATGAGGCACAAACTGAATTTGAAAATCAAAAAACACAAATATCTGTAATGAAAGAAGAATCTAAACCTGAAATTTTTGAAGATAAATTCTGTATACTAGGATTAGGTGATATTGAAAGCATTGAAAATGTCCTAAAAAGACATGAAGCAAGTAAAATATTTAAAGATAAATAAAAAAAAAAACAAACCTCTTTATCGTCATAATTTTTAAATATCTATTATAATATGCCTGCACCGATGATTCTGGGGAAGGAAAAAACCATTCCAATTATTGCAATGATTCTACTTTTAATTGGAACTATATCTGCAATTTTTGTTCAAGCCACTCAAATAGATAAAGATACAATAAAGATCAATGGAAAAGAATACACTATTGAACAAATATTTTATATTAGTTCAATTAAAACAATTGAAACAGATGAAGGTACAAAAACAGGTGTTGCACTTGAAGACCTAATGTATAAATTAGATATCAATTGTCCCGAATGCCATATGTATACAATTAAAGCAAGTGATAGATATCAGCAAACAGTTGGATGGAATATTTTAAAAACTGGTGTTTTAACTTATAATAAAAAGATATTTTTTCCTGATACCGCCCATTATCTTTGGGTACGTAATGTTATTGAAATAGAGGTGAAATAAAGATGAATAAAAAAAGACTTTTTTTTGGAATTATAATTTTTGGATCAATCTGGGGTTTTTCCGAATGTATTATTGGATCTTTATTTAATGATGCTGGACTTCCATCAGGCGAGCTAATGGTTGGTTTTTTTGCAATTACTTTTCTTGCAGTTAGTAGAATATATTTCCGGCAAGCTGGGATGCAAATTGGAATGGGATTATTAGCAGGAACTCTTAGGCTTTTTAATCCAATAGGCTGTCATTTATGTTCTGCAATTGCATTGATTGCTGAGGGTGCAATTTTTGAATTAATATGGTATAAACTTTCTTATAATTTAAATGAATTAAAAACACTTACAATGCAGGTTAGTATGGGAATAATAACTGCTTATATTGTTTTTATAGGAGGTTATATTGTAACACAGATTTTATCACCAATAATTGCAGGTACAGGTCTTTTTATTAATAATTTAGTAATACTAATGCCAAACATACTCGCAAGTGGAATTTTACCTGCTCTTATTGGAGGGTTTGTATTACCAACCGTTTTACTTGCTAAAAAGCTTGACCTTTCATTGAAGGACAAAATATATTATCCAACTACCATTGGTATTTCAATTATTTGTTGGTTTATTGTTATAGGAAACTGGTTTCTTGCATAGAGGAAAAATATGGAAATACCAAAAACGGTTAAGATTCTAAAATTCTATCCAGAAAAATGCGATGGGGTTAAAGCATGTGAAAGAGCATGTTCACAATTACATTTTAAATCAGATGAAGGTGGTGAAAAGTCAGCAATAAGAATTCATAAGGATAAAAAATCCTATAAAATGCATGTTTGCAATCACCGTGGTTTATGTTTAGATATGTGTCCTGTTGGAGCACTTACACGAAAAAAGAATGGTATAGTGTGGCTTGATAAAGATACATGTATTGGCTGCCAAGCATGTGTTGGCTTCTGTCCAATTGGTGCTATGAGAAAGTCTGAGGCAAGAATTGAACCTTTTAAATGTATTTCATGTGGAGCATGTGTTCGAGCATGTCCTAACAATGCACTTGAACTTGTTGAAGTAAAAATCGATGAAATTAAACAAGTTGTTTATCATAAACAGGGTGTTTAATATGATTGAAGGGCAGATTTCCACTGAAGATTATGAAACAGGTAACACTAAACATAAATGGGCCCTTAAAAAAATCAAATTTGCCCATAGAGTTCTTTTTAATTACAGATATAAAAAAGGAACATTACAAAAAGGATATGCCAATCGAGCATTATATATTAATTTATCAAATAAAGAAATTACTGAAAAAAAAGTAACAGAAGATATGAAAAAGAAATTTACTGGTGGACGGGGTTTTGGATTAAAACTTTTGTGGGATTCAATTAAGGAAACTACAAGGTGGGATAGCGATGATAATGAGCTTGTAATTACCACAGGTCCTCTTTGTGGATGTACGCAATACCCCGGTAGTGGTAAGTCTATTTGTTTATCAGTTTCACCTGCAACCAATATAATCTGTGATTGTAATGTTGGAGGTTTCTTTGGCCCTTACCTAAAATTTGCCGGCTTTGATGCATTAGAAATTCAAGGAAAAGCAAAAGACGAGGTTGTCATAGTAATAGACGGAAAATATGGTCAAATTTCTGTTGAAACAGCACCACTTGAAGAAAAGAATTCTCATCTATTAAATGAACAACTTACATATATATATGCATCTGAAGATAATGATAAATCTCGTCAAAAAGTATCAGTGATCTCTGCAGGAAAAGGTGCAGAAAACAGCTGGTGGGGCTGCCTTAATTCTTCATTTTATGATATCAGACGAAAAGTTACACGTATGAAACAAGCTGGACGTGGAGGTCTTGGAACAGTTCTTTGTGATAAAAAAATAAAAGCAATTGTGGTAAAAGTTGATAGATTTACAGGATTAGAAAATAATCCTGCCGATCCTGCAAGCCTTGTAAAAGTCGGGATTAAACTTCATCGTGAAATCCGTGACTTGGACCGCTATCAGTGTAATATGAGAACTGTCGGAACAGGTCATCTTGTTGAAATTATGGATCAATATGACCTCTTGCCTTGCGAGAATTATCGTTTTGGAAGTTTTCCAAAAGCATCAAAAATTTATTCTACCGAGTTTTATAAACTTTTTACTAAAATTATTCCTGATGGATGTTGGCATGGCTGCACTATGGCATGTTCAAAAACTGTTGATTTCTATTCTGTAAAAACAGGCCCATATAAAGGTCAAAAGGTTACAGTCGATGGGCCTGAATATGAGACAATTGCAGCTGGTGCAAATATGAGTATTTGGGATCCTCTATGTATCCTTGAGTTTAACTTTTATTGTGATACATATGGAATTGATACAATATCAACAGGAACAGCAATAGCTTTTTATATGGAAATGTACGAATATGGCATATTAAGTAAAGAAAGATGTGGAAATCTTGAACTTAGTTTTGGAAATTTTGAAGCGGTTATGGAATTTTTACATAGATTAGCAAGTGGTGATAAAGATGAATTTATTCAAATTGCATCAAAAGGTATTCGAAGGGTCAAAGATTGGATTATCAAAAATGGCTGGGGAAACGCAAAGCTAGTTGAAGATTCAGGAATGGAAAGTAAAGGACTTGAATATTCTGAATATGTTACAAAAGAATCACTAGCAATGCAGGGAGGTTATGGATTAACTCTAAAGGGTCCTCAACATGATGAAGCATGGCTTATTTTTATGGATATGGTTAATAACGCTATACCCACTTTTAAAGATAAAGCAGAAGCACTCCATTATTTCCCTATGTGGCGAACTTGGTTTGGTTTAAATGGATTATGTAAACTACCTTGGAATGATATTGAACCTGAAAATAATGTAGAAACTGATGAACCTGCAAAGGTTCCTGAACATGTTCAAAACTATGTTGATTATCAAAATGCTGTTACAGGTTGGAATATTTCAAAAGAAGATTTAATACTTCAAAGCGAAAGATGTTATAATTGGCAACGTGCAATGAATGTCTGGATGGGAAGAGGTAAAAGAAAAGATGATTGGATTCCATATAGGTCCATGGGTCCTGTTACAGAAGTTGAATATATGTCAAGGATAGACAGATACGATAACATATTAATTGAAAAACTAGGGCTTTCAAAAAAAGATATTGAAAAAATAGAATTAAAAGAAAAAATGAAACTATTATATGATTATCGTCAAAATCAGTATCAAAAACTTGCAGATGCCGTATATTTTAGAAGAGGATGGACACCTAATGGGATTCCTACTCCTCAAAAAATGAAACAACTTGGTTTAAATGATCCAAAAATGTTAAAGATTCTTCAAGATGCTATTGATAAAGATGAAAAAGCAGGACTTAATGTATGGGGTGGAAAATATAGTAAAGGTGAAAAACCACCAAGTATCCAACCAAAATATTGGGAAAAATGGTAAATTCTTATGAATATTGAAAAATCAGAAAAAATAAAAGAAATTCTTAAAAAATCAAGTGTTGGTATTGCTGGTCTAGGTGGTCTTGGATCTAATGCTGCAATTGCTTTAGCTAGAGCTGGAATTGGTCATTTGGTTTTTGTAGACTCTGATAATGTAGATGAAAGCAATCTTACAAGGCAATACTTTTTTTTAGACCAAATAGGTAAACCTAAAACTCTTGCATTACAGGATAACATTAAAAAAGTTAATCCAAACTTGATAATTGATTCCTATGATGAAAAACTTGAAAAAGGTTTAATGGAAAAAAGATTCAAAGATGTTGATGTTATAATAGAAGCACTTGATAATGCTGAGGCCAAAATTGCATTTATTGAAGAAATACTTACAAAGCTACCTGACAAACCTATTGTTGCTGCTTCAGGTGTTGCAGGATATGGTCATTCTGAAAGAATATCTACGAAACGTTTAGGAAACCTTTATCTGTGTTATGATGAATACGCTCCTTCAAGTGATGATGATGTACTTTTGGCTCCCCGTGTTGCTCTCATAGGAAATTGGCAAGCAAATCTAGCTCTTGAAATTATTTTAGGTGAAGATAAGTGAGCATTGAAGTAAATGGTAGAAAAGTTGAATGGGTGAAAAGAGAAACAGTAAAAGATTTTTTAAAAAGAATGAAATATACATTTCCACTTGTTGTTGTAAAATTAGATGAAAAAATAATTCCTAGATCAAATTTTTCAAAGATAATTATTCCAGATAATTCCAAAATCGCTGTTATTCATATGACTAGTGGAGGATAAATCACGTTACTACATTTATCAGGAGAAACAAAAAAATTTCAAAATGTTATAATTTTTTCTATAATTAATAAAAAATTATTTTTTTTGATTTAACCTTTAATTATTAGCTAATTGAACTAATTACCGTTAAAATTGAAAAACTAGATGCAAATACAAAATATGTAATATACATTAAAGTCCATGATGACGTGTTTTCTAATATACGTGTTTTTTTATTATCCCTTATCATCAAATAGATTATAAAAAATCCAGGAATTGCTAGAAAGGTAAGTAACCATAGATATGGTTGTAATATGCCACTATGAATTAATAATGGTATATAGGCAAAAGGAAAAAATAGAAATGGAAACACCATCAATGCAGCTTTTTTAACACCATAAATGTTAATCATTGTCCTTGTTTCTGATTTTTTATCAGCTTCACTATCTATGATATCTTTTGTAATAGATCCTCCTATTAAAAAAAGCATAGCAATTATTCCAATAATCAGTGGTAAAGGCTCAAGGGCATTACCAAATACACTCCAAGAAGCAAGAATGCCTAAAAGGCCACGGGGTAGTCCAATCCATGCTTGATTTAAAAACACAATATCCTTTAATCTGGGTGGAAGAGAATAAGTTATAGTAAAAGTTGTTATAAGAAGTATAAATAAAAAGAACATTTGATTGATAAATATTGAAATAGAAATAGCCATTAAATAAAGAATAACAGCAATTACTTTTGCTTCCCTACTAGATATTTTACCTTTTGGAATAGGTCTGTATGGTTTTGATATTTTATCAGTTGAAATGTCTGTTATTTGATTAAGGGTATTTGATGCTCCATTCAATATTGCAAGCGCAATACTAGCAGGAAAAATTGTGGTATATAGAAACAATAAAAGATTTCCCGAATTTTGATTATAAAAAAAGCTTGCTATCATAATTGATGAAGAAACAATAATTGGTGCAAGCAAGGTAAACGGACGAATCAAATCAATATAGACTTTGAATCTCTCTATTATATTGCTGATATTCATTTTTTATACTCCACAGATAAAGATTCTGTTTTTTTGACTTATAAAGCTTGTTTGACAGATGTTATCAAAATTTAAAATAAAATAAAAACAAAGGTTCAATATTCCAAAATAGATTTTATAGCGTTATTATATTCATAAAACAAAGTAGGATGATCAAATGTCACATTTCAGAGGATTTATAGCAGTTGATATAGAAGCATTTCCAAAACTTGTAGAGTTTGTAAACGAAATTAAAAATTCAGGAGCAAATGTTAAAGTTGTAGAATTAAAAAATATTCACATAACATTAAAATTCTTAGGAAACACTGATGAAAATCTTATAGACAAAATTGAAAATATTATAAAAGATTCTGTAAAGGAAATTAATCCCTTTGAAATACAATTTAAGGGAGCAGGTGTTTTTCCAAATCTTAACTATATGAAAGTTATGTGGATCGGAATAGAGCATGCTGAAAAAATCGGTGAAATTGCTAAAATAATTGATAGTAAAGTTACTAAACTAGGCTTTGAACCAGAAAAAAGAAAGTTTTCAGCGCATCTAACAACTGCTAGGATAAGATCTGCAAAAAATAAAGAAAAACTACAAAAAATAATTGAAAAATATAGAGAGGTCGAATTTGGAAAGTTTAAAGTAGAATCTATAAAACTTAAAAAAAGTGATTTAACACCTCAGGGACCAATATATACCACTTTAAAAGATGTAAAACTCTAGTAATAGGTGGTGAAATAGATAGGTCCTTGGATTATTTTTTTAGGAGTTATTAATATTGCTTTACTTTTTATCGGGTTAATATATTTTATACCCAAAGAAAAAAAAAGATTTGATTTACTAAAGAATATTTATAATCAATATCCTTTTTTACTAATAATTTTTGGAGTTGTAGGCTTTCACTTATTTGAAGTAAATATAATTGACAAACAACTTACAAACTTTATAGGTATTGATTTTGCAGATAGTATCAGATTATTAGAAGGAGATGCAGTTTTTTGGTTTTCACAAAATTGGACTCCTATTCTTGTTTATTTTTTTGTAATTATTTATATTACAGTTTATACCTTTACATTATGGTTTTCACCTTTATATTTTATAATTACAGATAATAAAAAAGCAATGAAAACACTTGCATATGGTCTTTTATTAATCTATATAGTTGCCCTTCCATTTTATCTATTTTTACCAGTTACAAATGTATATACGTATTATAATGTCAGTTCCGCTCTAGAGCGTGTTATTCCTTCTGTTGAAGATTTTTTTTATTTTACTACAACACAAAACAACTGCCTACCATCGCTTCATACAGCTATGACAATTTTTATTGCATATTCAGTAAGTTTAACAGGTAATAAAAAATTATCATATTTTGTGTATTTTATAATGATATCTGTTATAATTTCAGTTATTTATTTATCAATCCATTGGATTATTGATGTAATTACTGGAATTTTACTATCAATTGGGGTAATATTCATATTGAGAAGATACATTGTGAAGGAAGAATATGACAAGAAACAAAATTGAAAAACAAGTCTTGGAAAAGATAACTCCTTCTCAAAATTATAGAAAAAAACTTCATATAGTAGTTGGAGAAATAAACTCAAAACTTACTCTTGAAATAAAAAAAAGGAAGCTACCGGTTTCTATTGAACTAGTTGGATCAACAGCCAAGGATACCTATCTAAAAGATGATTTAGATATAGATTTTTTCATTAAATTTCCAACAAAATTAACAAAAAAAGAAATTGCAGAAAGCACTCTTTCAGTAGGTAGATCAATCCTTGTAAATACAGAAGAATCATACGCAGAACACCCCTATATAAGAGGGTATTACAAGAATTATTATGTTGAAATAGTTCCATGTTATAAAATTGAAAATGCCTCACAGAAATTATCAGCAGTGGACAGAACTCCACTACATACAAAATTTGTAATAGAAAACCTTGCTGAATCGCAAAAATCTGAAGTTAGGCTTTTTAAACAGTTCTTAAAGGGGATTAATTGCTATGGTGCAGAAGCAGAAATAGAGGGATTTTCTGGCTATTTATGTGAGATTTTAATTATTAAATATCTCACATTTGAAAAACTATTAAATAGTTCGAATAAATGGAAAAAAGGAAAAATAATTTCATTAACCAACGAAAAATACCCTGAATTTAAAACTCCATTAATATTTATAGATCCAGTTGATACAAATAGAAATGTTGCCTCAGCACTTTCTAAAGAAAAATTTAATCTATTTATAAAAGCATCAAATGAGTATCTTAAAAAACCTAGTATAAATTTCTTTTTTCCAAATAAAATAAAACCATGGACTTTAGATAAAATTTCAAGAGAAATTCAAAAACAAAATTGCAAATATATTGGATTAAAAATTAATAAACCAGATACTATTCCTGAAAATCTTTACCCTCAAGCGCGAAAAGCATCAAGTTCGATAAGAAATATAAGTAAACGGGCTGATTTTCCGATTTATGATATAAAATTTTTTATTGACGACAACAAAAAGAAGATTTATTTTATAGTAAAAACAAAAAAAGAACAATTATCAGAAACTTTTACACATGTTGGTCCACCCAAAAAATTAAAAAGTCATACAGAAGATTTTGTAAATAAATGGAAAAATGATCCAAAAGTTACAAAAAAACCTTACGAAAAAAATGGTAGAATTTATGTTGAATTAAGAAGAGATTTTACAAATATTTCTGACTTTTTAAAGGATCAAGTAAAAAATATTCGTATGGGAAAACACCTTGATAAAATAGTTTGTGAAAGATATGAAATTCTTGAAAATAAATACCTTATTATAGAAAATCTCAGAATATTTTGGACAGAATATTTAGATAATAAGATGTCATGGGAAAGATAAAATGAAAACCATAGGAGTTTTTACTAAAAATTTTTCTCTTTATTATGAACTCTTAAAGGTTCTAAAAATAAGAAAAATACCCTATGTTTCATTAAATTCTCTAAATAATATTCCTAGTAAAATAGGAGTTATTTTAACGTCTCACAATGAACTTCATGATATAAAATCTCAAAAAGTTATTGCAGTTGATGCATATGATACAATTGATCATGCAGTTGACCTTGCAATTCAGCTTTTAATCGGAAAAGAATTGTATTCAAAGGTTTTTATTGGTATTGACCCTGGAGAACAACCAGGTATTGCAGTTGTTGGTGATGAAATTCTTATGCAAAAAATTAATGTTGAAACACCAGAATATGTTGTAAACGTCATTAAAAGAATAATTAAAGAGTATCCAGCAAATGAAACCATAATTCGAATTGGTCATGGATCGCCAATAAGTAGAAACAGAATTATTAACTCTTTAATTCCACTTGAAATACCAATTGAAATCGTTGATGAAACCAAAACTACTCCTCAACAACAAGCTAGAAAATACGATAGAGATACTGAAGCTGCTGCGGCAATTGCCTTAATTAGAGGAGGAAAAGTTCAAAAAAAATTACCTTTAGCACCAACTAAAGGAGAAATAAAAAATCTTCAAGAAAAAAGTAGAAAGCTTACAAACGGTGAATTTTCGATATCAGAAAAAACAGCAATGAGAGTTTTAATGGGTGAAATAAGTTTAGAAGAAGCAGTAAAACTTGAAAATAATAATGTAAATACTAAATCTAAAAGCTAAAAAACAAGACAATAAATAATTTTTTTATTATTTGAAAATATTATTACGTTAAAAAATAAATTATGGACCTAATTCTTCTGGTCCAAAACTCATGAAACTTGAAGGATCATTCATAGTATTAAATGAGGTATTAATCCAAGCATCACTTCTAACTACCTTAGACCATCTAATCTCATCCATTACTGCATCAGCATACATTGTTCCTGCTTCAGGTCCGTATCTCCCAATTTCATCTGTTACAGGTATATCCCATAAATAATCTGCATTATATGTTTGTTGATTGAAAGATACAACATTACCATCAACATAAGTATATAATTCATTAATACCTCCTAATTTAAAAACTGCTGTTAAATAAACCCATTGACCTACATCCGAATAGGAATTATAGGTTTCCCCATATGAATTAACATTCCATGCTTTATAAGCACCAAGCCTAAATTTTCCACCATTATTAAAACCAATATAATAGGATACATAATCAGGACCTTGTGAATTATATTTACACATAATTATACTATCAATAGATTTGGATTTAACCCAGCCTTCCCAAGTCATAGTAGTCAAAGAACCATCACTTGGTTGAGCCATATCACCACAATCAATATAATCACCTTCATTTGCTTCAAAATCCCTAGCATCTCCTACTTTACCAGATACTAAACTTGTCCCATGGTCATTACCATCATCAAAACCAGCACTATCTCTACAGCTATCATCCATATGCCAAACATGAATATAATCATCATACCAAACTCTTTCAGGATATTGTTGATTTGCACAATCTGGATTACCATAATACATATAAAAAACAGTGTCCACATCACCATCAAGATCAGGTATCTTCACCCAAGCAACAAGCTCACCAGAAGAACCATCATAATATTCAATCTCATGATATAATCTATTTGCTACACCAGAACCATCCATAAACAAAACATCATCACCATCAACTTGAGCCTTATCACGAAGATCAGAATCAACAACACTAACCAAAACAGGGAAATCAGAAAGATCACCCTCAACTAAATCATGATCAATAGTAATTTTCTTACGATAC
>CAYFVP010000046.1:0-17706 GCA_964346655.1 uncultured Thermoplasmatales archaeon | reverse complement strand
ATCCAAATAACTCCCAATATTTTTTCTGTTGATGGTATCTTCTCTATTATCCCCTCCAAGTCCATGCAATAATGAATAACTTACTACTTTATAATTTTATTTTTTCTTTATTAAAAATGCAGTCAATGTTTATAACCTGATATTGATTAAGAAGACTAAAACCAAGGTGTTTTATTATTTGCATTTGAGGATCTGTAGTGTAGCATGGATATCACAGAGGCTTCCGGAGCCTCTTACCCGGGTTCAAATCCCGGCAGATCCGTTGTTATGTATAAGAAAGTATTCCACCAACTGAGCCTAGTTCTTTGTTCTATTGTTTTTTTAACCGCTTTATTTATCTTTTTTTAATTTGTGTAAAAGAGCAGGGTGTTGTTTTAACTTTATATTATCAATATCGACCAGTTTTGGAAGAATTTCATTTTCTTTGAAAAAGGTGTCAATAAATTTTTTTTGTTTTTCGTTAAATTTTAGAATCCTTTCTAAAAATATAGTTGTATTTTCTCTTATTAATTTTGGATTTAATTTTTTACTGTTTCTTATGAATTGTTGTAACTCTTGTTGAATTTTTTTGAGATCAAAATCTTTTATTTTAGATATATCTGGTTCATTGTTGTTTGCTGACATGCAGAAATAGATGGTTGCAAATGCTTGTGTTTGTTTTATTGACATTTTTTGCTTTGATAACATATAAAGATCATATATATCTCTCGATTCAGCTCTGACTAGGCAAGCCATTGATTTTTGAGCAGTTAATTCTTCAATTGAATAAGTTGCTAATAAAAACGATGAGATATCTGGAAATATTGATTGAAATTTTTTAATATCTCTGTTTCCAAGAGGTATTCTATCTAGGTAGTTGATTTCAACTTTGATATGATCTTTTGTGTTTCTAGTAGTATTATATTGTAAGCTTTGCCCTGATATTATATATGATAAGCCTCTGTCTTTAATTTTGCATTCAAGTTTTGAAGCAATATTTTTTATTTCTTTTTCTATTTGTGGTCTTTCTTTTTTCATTTCTTCTTTTGATATTTTCCCGGTGTAGTCGAAATCTAGATCTATTGATAGTCGTGGCATTTTAAAATATATAAAGTTTAATGCTGTCCCCCCTTTAAGTGTTAAATTTTCTTTTAAAAGAGGTTGTTTTTGTATTTCGTATAATATTCTTGTTAGATGATATAATTTTTCAAGTAACTCTGGGTTTAGACCTGTTGTTTTTTGTATTACTTCAAATTCTTTTTTAGTAAGCATTTACTGCCCCTATTATGGTTTCTGGTATGACCATATTCCATTTTTTATCATATATTCCTTTTTTAGTAGTGTCAAAATAAAGGTCATTTGAACCTGATAATTCTTTTATTTCTTCAATTATTTTTTGTGATGGATTTAGGTTATTTAGTTTATCTAAAATGTATCCTGTTTTTCGTGTTATTGTTCTGTTATTAAATTTTTTAAAATAAGCTATTAATTGTTTATAGTTAACTTCATCAAGATTCTTAAGACAGTTTATTGTTTCATTCCATCCTCCCGCATATTTTGGTTTATTGATAACATCTATAATTGTCCGTTCTAAATCTGAGATTTGTATTTGTTCATTTGAATAGGTCATAGTTTCATACCCAAAAAATCTTTTTGGGATTATCTTTATGAAGTTTATTTTGATTTCATGGTATTTTATATTTCGTTGATGTTTTGTTGTTGTAATATATATTTGAGTAGTGTATCGTTCTGCAAGTCCATGGATAGTTAGGGCTGTGTAATGTGATAGAAATGCTTTCTTAGTTGATTTTGCACCAATTAGTATTTCATCTTCAGTGTATTGTTGTTTATCAAGTATTACTGACTCAGGTATGCGTACAAATAGTCCAGATTTTACTCGTTCTACAGCGTTTTTTTTCACCATGTCTGATGCTATGTTGCGTGCATGTGCAATTGAAATATTAAGTATTTTTTTGATATCTTTTATTGCAAAGACCCGTTGGTCTTTTTCACCAAGTCGAAAGTACAACTGTTGTTCTAAACCTGACATTGATTTAAACATAATATAACTTAATGTTTTTTCACAAATATAATAGTTTCGGTTATATTTTGGAAAAAAGATTAAGTAATATTGCTAATCATGTAATTTTAAAAAAGATTAATTGAAAAGTCTTTTAAATAAAAAACTACAGATCTCTAATTTAGAATCTATTCCCAAATATCTCTCATGTTGAGGAGTTTGAATCCCAGCAGATCCTTTGTTTTTTTTACTAAATAAATATATTATTTTTACCTTTGAATTTTTTTTACATATTTTTACAATTACCCTAAGAATAAAAAAGAAAGAAATATTGGTTTACAACTGACAATTGATTTTAACTTATTTTAGCAATGATTATTTCAAATAATTTTGCAAGTAGTGGGAATTGTTCTATTAGTCTTACTAAATATCCTTCATATATTGGACTATTTGCATGTCTGGTTTTAGGATCAATGCCATCTTCTGCTACTACTGTTGGGTCTCCAATTAATTGAAACTCTATCATGGTTTTATAATCCGTCATCTGAAAAGTAGGGCCACGTTTGATATAGTATGATTCAATAGCTTCACCCCAGGCTTGTCCAAGTTCCTTTGTGTTATATAATTTTTCAAATATAAGAACCTCGATCAAACCAACGCCTTCTTCTACACAACGTTCACCACCAGGTCCACTCCCGATACCAGCTTCTGCAAATGTTGCAATGCCACCTCCACCTTGCTTGCATATCATTTTCCAACCAATAACATTTTTTGTTTCAGTGAATTTATTATTAGAACATGCCGTAAACACGATAACAGGGAATTTATTAGCATTATTAAGATTATATATGTTAATATCATTAAAACGAAATCCAGTCCAGGGTGAAATGATTGTTTTAGCCGGAATCCATTTTCCTTCTACTTCCTCTGGGTGTGTTGCCCAGCTCCATGGACTCCCATGTCCAGCAAAATCAACAAAATCTACAGCACTTCTGAAACCATTTCTAATATTAGCCTTTGTTAATTTTCCATTTGAATCCCATAGTCTTGTAGATACGTAACCTGGTAGTTTTTCTAAAACTTTTTCATTTTGGTATTCGCCCTCCATTGTCACGGTTCCAGTAACTGTGTCTCCTCCGATCGATAAAATTTTATTAACCATTTTGTTATGGTCTTTGTATAAAATTATTTTATCAATATAAATGTTTAATTCCTCAACATCATTGCATGCAATTCTTCCAAGACCAACGTCTGGAAGTATATCCATATCATATAAATCTATTGAATATTCTGCAAATACACCATCCTCATCATAGTCCCAATCAGCAAAGCCCATTGTATCATTATAAATATCAGCATAATATAAATCACTTGGGAACCAATCTTCATAGGGTTGGCTTGGTATCAAGGCCTTTCTAAAAGGAAATAATTCACTGTCTTCAACACCTGCTCCAACAATACAGAGATTTTTAATTCCCCATGTTTCTATGGCGTATTTAACATAATATTTAATATCCTCTTGAATGTCAAAACCAACTCCTGTAGGGATATCATCAAGAGAAACCATAATTGTTCTAATTGGGGGATCTAAATTATTTTTATAATCAACTAGACGCTGTAAAGCTGACTTGAATTGTCTATGGGTAATTATTAAAAGATCATATATATCTGGAAATGTAACAGGATTTGTAGGTGGATTATAAGAAATATCAACTGTTGCGCTTTCAGAATATAAAATAAGATTTTCCTCTGGAATATATTGAACAGGATGTATTGACAATGTTAAATATATAGCACGCTCTCCATCTTTTAAGCCTGCTGCAGTTCTATAATTAAATCGGTTTTCTGGATAAATATTAATATCTGAATAGTCAATTTCTTTTTTTTGTTTTTTATCGTTTTTTAGAGAATATGCTGTCGAATATATATGTATTTCAGGTGAAGAAATAACAAGTTTTTCAATTCTTTTTTCAATTTGTTTAGAAAACGATACTTTAACATCATTAATAATTGTTCCTAAGGGAAATGTATAAACCTTTGTAATAACTGGAATCATTGGTTTTTCTTCTTCCATTAAATTACTTGTAGATTCTTTTAATTCTATTGAAACATATTCTTCAATATCAATAATATTTGGTTGTGAAAAAACGATTGCTTCAGATATAACATTTTTATTTTGTTTTTCTGATTGACCAATAGCTCCAACTCCACTTATAACAAGTATTCCTACGACTAATAATGGTAAGAATTTTTTCATATTTTTTTGCCTCCATTAATTATATTCTAATATATGTATTGAATAGGTGGATTTAAATATATCCCAAAATATAATGATTTTTCTGAAATATTTTAATTTTTTAAGTATATAATGAAGTATTTTTTCATCTATAATAACAGAAAAATTTAATAAGAAATGAAATTTTTAAAGTTAAGGTTGATAAAATGAATAAAGCAACATTTGGAGCAGGATGCTTTTGGGGAGTTGAAGCAGCTTTTCAAAAAATTAAAGGTGTAATAGATACAACTGTTGGTTATATGGGTGGTACACTTGAAAATCCAAGCTATGAAAAAGTATGTACCAATAAAACCGGACATATTGAAGTCGTTCAGATTAAATATGATCCCTCGATTGTATCCTATGAAGAATTACTAGATATATTTTGGAAAATTCATGATCCAACTCAACTGAATAGGCAAGGCCCTGATGTTGGAACACAATATAAATCAGTTATTTTTTATCATGATGAAAAACAGAAGAAATCAGCAGAAGAATCAAAAGAAAAACAGGATAGATCAAAAAAATATAATAAACCAATTGTAACAGAAATTACAAAAGCAAAGATATTTTATAAAGCAGAAGATTATCATCAAAAATATTTAGAAAAGCATCATTTATAATTTATTTTAAAAAAAGTTGATATTATGGTTAAAAATGAAAAATCAATTTTTAAAAGATTGAAAATATTTAATGCTGTTATGGGTGGGGTACATCTTGTCCAAGTTTTTTTAATATTACAACTCAGTAATAATTTTTCATTACCAATAACCTATACCCTTCCAACTTATGATATTACAACTAATACAATAACACCTGTATCTGAAACCCTAGTAAATGTACAAATTGGACCATTGATAGCATTATTCTTTTTTATATCAGCAGCAGCCCATATTCTAATTGCATCTGTTCTTTACAAAAGATATGTTAAACATTTAAAAAATCATATCAATCCATACAGATGGTATGAATATTCAATTAGTGCTTCTTTAATGATTGTTATAATTGCTATGCTTACAACAATTTATGATTTTGGCACTTTAATTGCATTATTTGCACTTACTGGAGTAATGAATTTAATGGGACTAATGATGGAAATCCATAATCAAACAACAAAAAATACCAATTGGACTTCCTTTATCATTGGATGTATTGCGGGGATAGTTCCTTGGATTGTAATATTTATTCCATTAATTACTGCTGAAAGTGTTCCAGATTTTGTAATAGTAATATTTATTACAATTGCAATTTTTTTCAACAGCTTTGCAATAAATATGGTTCTTCAATACAAAAAAATAGGAAAATGGAAAGATTATTTATATGGTGAAAGAGTCTATATCATTTTAAGTCTTGTTGCAAAATCTGCTCTAGCATGGCAAGTATTTGCAGGAACGTTAAGGCCAGTGTAACTGGATTTTCTAACCTATAACCTTTAAAAAAAAATTGAAGTGGTATAGTTTTAAATATGTAGTTCCCAACCAAGTCTAATCATTGGAGTATAGATAAGGGCTCGAATAATGTCAAATATGCCAAAGAATTCTAGTTTCCCAAGAACAGCAACATAATCTCCTCCAATTTTATAGGGGTCCCATACATATACATAATACGTGCCAGTTTTTTTGGCTCGAATATCTAAAATTGGTCCGCGATAATAATTTTTACCACCAAATGGTTCATAAAACTGTTCACGTTCTTCTCCAGGTTTTACATTTTCTTTTATTATTGCACCATACCCTGAGGGTATTTCAAAGGGCAGACTTTGACCTGGATCAGGTAAATCTGGGCCTACTAATGCAAACCATGGAATAAAATTTTCATAAAAGCCATCACATACAGGTCCAATAAGTTCAACATATATTCTAATATTTGGAATTCTAACTTTAAATTTGTAAATGTCAATATCTTCACATGGATTTACTTTATCATTTTTAAGCCAAGAATATACTGCTATAGATTGAAGAATAGATTTTCTTACAACAAAGGGTTTTTCTACTGAAAAATCAGAATGCTCTAAATAAGGAACATGAGCAGCAACACTATAACTTGTAAGAACTAATATAAAAATAGAAAACAAAATTGATAGTTTTTTCATTTTAATTTTCCTCCAAAACTTAATTAATCAAAATATATAAATATTTAACCTTTTTTAATAAATGTATAGATTAATTTCATAGGAAATCTTTCAAATGTTTCAATAGCTAAAATATAATTTTATAAAATGGCCTACGTAATAAGCTAGAATTATTACAACTACTGCAATTATTAAATGCTCTATAACAACCTTCCAAGATTTGGCATTTTGATTTTTTGCCAAATAAAAACTAAATATACAAAGAAGAGAAAGACCCCATATAATACAGATAATTATTGCAAAACTCAACTTAAAAATAATAACTGGAATCATAAATGAAGTAGCAACAATAAATTTACAAAAAAAGGTTCCAAATGTTGACTCTCATATTTCTTTTGATGAGTGTGTATTTTCAGATTCTTCAGAAATATGAATACCTAATGCATCTGACATTGAGTCAGCAATAGCAATTGTCAAAATACCTCCTATTACAACTAGTTGAGAGTTTGTTCCTGAATACAGACCTATCATTAGTCCAAGAGTTGTAATTATTCCAGAAGTAAGTCCAAAACTAAATCCAACCTTAAATGAATGCTTCATATATATATCCTAGTTTTGACTCTTAGATTTATAGACCTAAATACAAGTAAACTATAAAACTGATTTGTCAGAATTTTGAGAAAATTATTAAAAGAACCTAATTATATGCCCCAAATAATGGCAGCAATAGTAGATAAAGATAAATGTACTGGATGTGGCACATGTGCAGATGGATGTCCTGTTGAAGCAATTAAGGTTGATGATAGTGCAATTATTGACAACGATGAGTGCATTGTTTGTGGGACATGTGTCGATGAGTGCCCTGAAGGAGCAATAAGTCTTGAATAGACTGTTTAAATTACCTTCAAATTAATTATAATTCATTTCTCAATTTTTTATTTTTGAATATTTTATACAAATTTCATATAAATCAGCTGGGCACTTTGGTAGTTTTCCAGTATTGATATAAATCTTCAATCGCCCCAACCAAAAAGGAGTCATTTCACATTGTTTAATTACTTCTACAAATTTATCTATAACATTCATTGTACTTGGATGCAAGATATGTTCCATTTCACAGGCATCATTTTCTGCAATTTTTTTCTCAATTCCAAGTAGTATTAAAAATTCAGTAAGCTTTTCATGTTTACTTTTTGTTTTTAATGCAAGTATTTTTCCTTTTTTTGTAAGCATTATTCCGCTATATTTTTTATAGTTTACAAGGCCTTCTTCACTTAATTTTTGAAAGATTTCAGTAACACTTGCAGGATTAATGTTAAAGGCACTAGCAATATCATTTGTATGAACTCTTTTTTTTGTTTTTTGAAGATTATAAACTAGTTCAATATAATCTTCAATTGTTTTTTTTCTCATATTTTCACACTCCCAAAAGTATCAATTTTAAAATTATTCCCACAATAATTGCAGTTAAAACCATTATTGCAGTTGATTTAAGCATATCTTTAAATCCTAATTCTTTCAACAAAACACTAAAGGTTGCAACACATGGGAAATAAATTGTAAGCATTACCGCTGCAATTACCAGTTGCAATGCACTCATGCCTTCAATTGTTAGTAGCATTCCTGTGGCAAGATCCTTTCTTAAAAAACCAATTATAAGTGCAGTACTTGCCTCACCTGGTAGTCCAAATAAACCCTCCATAACAGGAGTAAGATTATTTCCCAACCATTGTAAAAAACCAATTACATATAATAAATTAATAATCAATACTCCAAGAAATAAAAACGGTATTGCTTCTTTTAAAAACCATCTTATTCTCATCCATGTCTTTTTTAAAGTTGCTTTAAAACTAGGCATTCTATATGAAGGTATTTCAAGAAAAATTTCAGGGCTTTCACCTTTTATAAACCTATTTAATATCAAGCCTATTATAATATAAAGTATTGCAAGTGTAATAAAAACAAGACCAATATAATAAAGTCCAGATCTTCCTAAAATTCCAAATATCATTGCCATTTGTGCCATACAAGGTACAGCTATTGCTAGTAGCGTTGCTGCAATAAATCTCTGTTTTTTTGTTTCCAGTGTTCTTGTTGAAAGGGCACCAGGAACATTGCAACCAAGTCCTAAAAACATGGGTATAATTCCGTGACCATGCATTCCAAGTTTGTGAAAAATATTATCAACAAGTGTTGCAAGCCGTGGTAAATAACCAGTATCTTCTAAAATAGAGAGTATAAAATAAAATGCAATAATATAAGGTAAAACAACAGCGATTGGTATATATAATCCAGTTGTAAGTATTCCCAGGGATTCAACAAAATTTATTGGAATTCCAAACTCTCCAATTAAAAGTGTATGTAAAAATCCGGAACCTAGTTTGCCACTTAAGTTCTGAATTAAGGGAAGATACAAATTATTAAATATTGGATCTAACACATAACTTATTAGATTTTCACCAATTAATCTTACAATCCAAAAGCAAACAAAAATAATTCCTGCAGCAATAGGAATGCCGGTTAATGGTCTGATTGTTAAATCTGAGATTCTATCTTTTAAGGTGTGATGTCTATGTTCTACTTCTTCAACTTTTTTTACGATGGATCCTATTGCTATCCATCGCCCTTCTTCACTTGTTGGTTTAATTTTTTCATTTACCCGAGCATCCTTTATTCTTGATACTAAATCCTTAATCCCTTCTCCAGTTAAAGCAACAGTTGGAACAACAGGAATTCTTAATATTTCTTCTAATTTTTTTTCATCAATATGTATTCCAAGATGTTTACATTCATCCCATAAATTTAATACAATTATTACAGGCTTTTTTTGTTCAAGTATCTCTAAACTAAGATACAAGTTTCTCTCCAAATTTGTTGAGTCAACTACATTTACGATAATATCTGCTTGCTTAAACATTTTTAAAGAGACTTCTTCAGCTTTATTAGAAGGTTGAAGAGAGTAAGTTCCTGGAGCATCAATTATTTCATATCTTTCACCTTCAAATCTCATCTTTCCTTTTGAAAAATCAACTGTTGTTCCAGGATAATTGGATGCAATTACATTTGCACCAGTAAGTCTTGAAAAAACTACACTTTTACCAACATTGGGATTTCCCATTAAAACGATCTTTTTTATCACAACACCTCAACAACGATTTTGTTTGCCATGCCGCGACCGATTGTTATATGACTACCACCAATGGCAATTGTAAAGGGTCCTCTCAGGGGTTGTCTTGAAACAACTTTTATAATTTGTCCCTCTCTTATACCCATTACTCTTAATCTTCTTTGAAAACCAAATCCACCGTTCAAGTTGATGATTCTTGCTCTTTGATTTACTGTAAGTTGAGATAAAAGCATTATTTTTTCCATATTTTTAAAACCCAATTTTTAGGTATACCTAAATAATATATAATAATAACTAGTATAAATAAATTTTGGTATGCCTAAATTTTATAGAATAAAAAGAGTTTGTAACTATGCAATAGTTACATCTTCACATAAATATACATTTTGAATAGCATTTAAAAGTTTAACTCCCTCTTCCATTGGTCTTTGAAAGGCCTTTCTACCTGATATTAAACCTGTACCACCAGCTCTTTTATTGATAACTGCGGTTCTAACAGCTTGAGCAAAATCATTTTCACCTGATGCACCACCTGAATTAATAAGTCCAACTCGTCCCAAATAACAATTTAAAACTTGATATCTAGTCAAATCTATAGGATGATCAGACATAAGTTTATCATAGGCATTATTGTCCATTTTTCCAAAACTGACACCATTCTTATTTAAAGCAATATAACCACCATTTATAGTGGGAAGTTTTTGTTTTACAATATCTGCTTCAATAGTAACACCAATATGATTTGCCTGACCTGTAAGATCTGCAGAAGAATGATAATCATTACCTTCAACTTTAAAAGCAGGATTTCTTAAATAACACCATAAAATAGTTGCCAATCCCAATTCATGTGCATATTTAAAGGCTTCACTAATTTCAACGATCTGCCTATTTGATTCTTCAGATCCAAAATAAATAGTTGCACCAATAGCAGCAGCACCTAAATCCCAAGCTTTTTCAGCATTGGTAAATAAAATTTGATCAAAACTATTTGGATAAGTCAAAAGCTGATTGTGGTTTATTTTAAGTATAAAAGGAATCCTATGTGCATATTTTCTAGAAACAGCGCCAAGAACACCAAGGGTTGAGGCAACAGCATTACAACCACCATTAATTGCAAGTTTTACAATATTTTCAGGATCAAAATATATAGGATTAGGAGTAAAAGAAGCTGCAGCAGAATGCTCAATTCCTTGATCAACAGGTAAGATTGATAAATAACCGGTTCCAGAAAGACGACCATTAAAATAAATTGATTTTAAATTTCTTAAAACATTTGTTGGCCTATCTGAGTCAGTAAAAATTCTATCAACAAAATCAGGACCTGGAAAATGTAAAAATTTTCTATCAACTTTAGGTTCATTAAACTCTAATAAATAATCAGCTTCATCACCAAGATAATTTCTAATAATTTGTGTATCTTTACCCATAGATCTTTCTCTCTCCTCTAATTCTTGCATAATAATCATCTCTAATGTATATAATTAAAAACAAGCACAAAAACCTTTGTATTAAAAATCTTAAATTTATCCAAAAGGTATAAGTCATACTTCTGCATATCTATTAATATCTGGATGAGTGTTTGGAGAGATAAAAATGGATTGGAAAAATAGATCTGCCTATGTTTTTATAAAAACACAAAAAGGGAAAGCACATGAGGTCTGGAAACGCTTTCAAAGCTGGGATAACGTTATAGGGACATGGTTAGTAGACGGAAATTGGGATGTAATAGTATGGTTCGATGCCTCAAATTGGGAAATGATTCGTAAATGCGTAGAAACCATAAAAGAATGGTATGAAGTAGAACACACCAGTTCACATATGGTATACAATGGATATAAAAACGACAACTGGTGGTGGGAGAAGCCTGCTGGAGCCTGGGTTCTATTCAGAGAAGACAGATTAAATGAGGCAAACCATAAATTAAAACAATGGAATTGGACAACATGTGGAGCAAGTATTGCAGGTGACTGGGATTATCTTGCTTGGGTAGAAGGACAAAATTGGGATGAAGTTTGGAATCATCTCTATCAAATAAAATCAGAGAATTGGCAAACTTGGGCATATGTGCCGATTAAATCTTGGTGGAATCAAAACTGGAAGCATAATTGGTGGCATTAAAAAATAGATTTCCACCTTTTTTTTCTTTATAAATTTTCTTATTTTAATTTTTTATCTAATTTTTCTAGCATATCTACTGTCATTGTTGAAAGATTATACGACGGTTTCCAGCCCCACTCCTTTCTTGCTGCAGAGTCATCAATTGACCTTGGCCAAGAATCTGCAATTTTTTGTCTAAAATCTGGTTTGTATATGCAATTAAATTCAGGAATATGCTTTTTAATTTCATTTACTAGTTCATCTACAGAAAAGCTCATTGATGCCAAATTAAAATCACAATGATGTTTTAATTTTGAAATGCTTGCCTCCATTAAATCGGCGGTTCCTTTAATACAATCAGGCATATACATCATGGGCAAAACAGTATCTTTTTTTACAAAACATGTATAATTATTATATTCTATTGCTTTATAAAAAATTTCAACTGCATAATCTGTTATTCCACCGCCAGGAAGTGTTTCGCTACTAATAATTCCAGGATATCGAATCCCTCGGATATCTAAATGAAATTTATTAAAATAGTAATCACCTAAAAGTTCACCTGCAACTTTTGTCACACCATATATAGTTTTAGGTTTTAAAATGGTATCTTGAGGAGTATTGTTTCTAGGGGTTTCAGGACCAAAAACAGCAATAGAACTTGGAACAAAAATACGTGTCATATTGTGCTTTCTGGCAATTTCCAAGACATTATATAAACCATTGATATTTACATTCCAACACTTTATAGGGTCTTCTTCTCCAGCAGCAGAAAGAATTGCAGCCATATTATATATTGTATCAATATCATAATCTTTTACAACTTTTTCAACTGTTTCTTTATTTAGTATATCAATAAACTCAAAGGGGCCAGACTCAAAAAGACTCTTACTTGGTTTTGTCTTTCTACCACATGCCAAAACATTTTCGTTTCCATATCTTTCACGTAAAGAAATGGTAAGTTCTGAACCTATTTGACCAACCGCACCAATAACCATTATTTTTTTCATATCATTTTTAGTCATAAACTGAAATCTCCCGTTAATTGTTTTTAAAACCTGGTTATAGAAATGTTATATAGATATTTTGCTGTTAAAAAAATTCTTATTGAAAAAATAAATAATAAAAATTTAAGGTCTAGGATAAAGCTGGGTTTTTTTAACCAAACTAGGAATAATTTCCTCCCAAAAAAGTGCAGTTATATGTAGACCGGCAATACCATTAATTTTTTTTACACTATTTATTAATTCAATAGCAATTTCAAAACCTTCTTTTTTTGGATCTTTGGTTTTTTTCATTCTGTTATATATTCCATCTGGGATATCAACACCAGGAACAAAAAATTTCATACGTTCAGTCATCTTAAGAGATTTTAAGGGAGTGATACCTGCAAGAATAAAAACTTTATTATGAAGTCCTCTGGCTCTTACTTCATCCATCCAAATATTAAATTTTTCTAAATTAAAAACACTCTGAGTCTGAATAAATTCTGTACCAGCATCGATTTTCTTTTCAAGACGATCAACTCTAAGTTCAAAGGGATCTGCAAATGGATTGGCTGCTGCTCCAATAAAAATATCAGGATTACCAGCTAGTATTTTATCTCCACTCTGAAAAATGCCCTTATCTCTCATATTTTTTGCAATCTGAATAAGTTGAATAGAATCAATGTCAAAAACACCTTTTGCAGTTGGATGATTGCCAAAAGATTGATGGTCACCTGTTAAAAATAAAATATTTTTTACTCCGTTTGCTGCAGCACCAAGAATGTCACTCTGAATAGCGATTCTATTTCTATCTCTACAAGTGATTTGCATGATAGGCTCTAAACCTAAATTTAGTAGAATAAAAGATGCACCTATACTAGAAAGTCTTACAACTGCTGTTTGATTATCTGTAACATTAAATGCATCTGCATAATCCATCAATAATTTTGCTTTATTTTTTATTTTACTAGGATCTGATCCCTTAGGAGGACCAACTTCTGTAGTAACAGCAAATTTTTTCTTAGAAAGAACTTTTTCTAAATTACTCTTTTGATGCATATTAAAGAATCCTCCTAAAACCTATAGATTTAGACCAATCTTTTGGTTCCTTGATCTTTTTTAATCTGTCCAATTCTCCTCTTTTTTTCAAAAGTTTGTAAATTATATCCCAGATACAGTCTAACTCTTTGTCAATTTCACATTTTCCATTAATTGCACCACCACATGGACCATTTAACATACTTTTTGGGCATCTAGTAATTGGACAAACTCCTTCAAAAATATCTATTAAACAATCTCCACACATCATACAACGTTTTTCAAATTCATTTAAACGTTTAATCTCTCCTAAAAAGATAGTATCAGTTCCAGGAATTACATCAATATCATCGATAAGCTCTGACACTGTTTGAACCCCATTTCCACATGCAAGAACAAGAATTTTCTTTGCTTTTGAGATTTCATTTTTATAATTCTTTAAAAGACGCCTGTCATTTAATAAGTGACATGCTGGATCTAATATGACCCAACCTGTGGTTTTAATATTATTTTTATTAAATTTATCTTTAATCTGTATAACTTCTTCTTCTCCGCCTGTCTTACATACAGTTGCACACTCACTACATCCAATTATAAAAACAGGACCTTTTCCAATTATTTTTAATAAATCCTCAAAATCTTTCTGTTTTGTAATTATCATTAGAAAGCAAGATATAAATAAATAATTTAAATATTATGGAAAAACACATAAAAATAATCTATACTGGTTTATATCTAATTTATTAAAAAATAAATTAAATTATAGTAGTAATATCATACAATGGATTTAATATATAATTCCACGGTCGAACAGCGGATTAATTATTTTTAAGGCGGAATATTTCGACGATATTTGATAAGTTTTGTCATTAATGTTAAATACTTCCTATCAGATTTGAATATGATAATGAGAGGGAGGTTTTATGCAGAGAAACCTGTTTAGTAAAATACTTGCCATTGGGATAATTATATTGTTTATAGGTGTTGGTATTCATCCTGCTTTTGCTGTGGAGGATAAAACATCTACTTAAACAGTTTCTGTAGACTCTGATAATGAAAATCTTAAAAATATAAAAGGAGGTTTTTTAGAAAACACTAATTGTTTTATTACGGGTAAGGTAGTTTACACACGAAAGGTAAATCGAGTCGATACTGGTGGTGGCTTGATTTTTTATAAGGGAGATATTGGTTTTGGTGGAAAGGCTTTTGGAGTAGGTTATGTATATATATCCAATGGATGGATTTTTACTGATGGTACTTATGGTAAATAGAAATACAATGGAGCTTTTATTGGACAGAATGGAAGGACTAGAATTTCTTGGTATACAGGTGAGCCATTTGAAGTTTATATCGGGGTAAAAGGCTTCAGAGGATTAGCAATCGGTGGAGTTCTTACTTGGGTTTGTATTTTTATTGGACATGCTGATAGTGTGAAAATCAGTCCTGCTTAATTTAATTAATAATATATGGGAAAAAATATGAAAAACATATGCAAGAAAACCATCACCTTTAGCATAATCTTGCTTCTGATTGGTGTTAGTGTATCATCTGCTTATTCTAATATTAAAAGTAAGGGTTTGAAAGATAATAATCACCCTCCCAATCCACCAAGAATTATTGGTGAACCTATCCCAAAGGTTGGTTGCGAATATGAATATTGTTTCATCACGACAGACCCAGAAGGTCAAAATGTATCCTATTATGTTGAATGGGGCGACGGGACAAGTGATGGATGGTCATTTTATTATCCCTCAGGAGAAATTATGAGCTATAAGCATACTTGGGATAAAGTAGATTGGGATAATAACATCCGTTGTAAAGCTAAAGACATCTATGGAAAAGAAAGTGATTGGAATGAAAGTGTACGTCCTATAATGAAAAGCAGGGATTGCAATTGTAAAGAGATTGATAGTAGACATCTTATTAGATTGGAGAAGCAATTAAACAGGTTGGAAGTCTATACAAAGTTGTTGTTGGTATTATCAAGGTATAATCCTGAATTAAGAGAGATAAGTGAGGAGTTATCAAATGAGATTACAATTCTAAAAGAAGAATTAACAGATGACCCACCTTTTCCTATTCTTTGTAAAATATTTTGGGGTTTGTATAGAGGTTTAACCCCAATTGTAATCTTAATACAAACTTTATACGAATACTTTCCAAATTTACGTGAAATAATATACAATATTGCATATATAATTGTACTAAATTATTACATTATACAATTTTTAGCATTTGGTTTTTGTGGATTGTTCCCCTATTACCCTTAAGAACCCCAAATTTCATAATAATTAAAAAGAAACCATATCCCTCTTTAGAATTTAGTCTTAATCCCATCTAAAAGTTTTATATACCCATCATTTGATTTAAATTATTGGAGGAGGTAACAAAGTTGAGCAAAAGGTCTCTTGCATTTGGAATATTTATGCTGCTGATGATTTTTGTATTTTTACCTGTTACATTTGGTAGTAATATAAAAACATTAAATGAAATGGAACCAGTTTCAAATTCATCAAATAATGATATTGATTGGTGGCCAATGTTCCATCATGATTCACAGCATACTGGATATTCTACATCAAAAGTAGAGGATTATCTCTTCAATGTATGGAGATTTAAAACTGGAGGTCCTATTTTGGGTTCTCCTGTTGTTGTTGATTATAAAGTCTACATTGGCTCCCTTGATAATAATATATATTGTTTGGATGTTGTAAATGGTCAATTGATATGGTCTACCGATTTGGGAAGTGACTTGTTGGGTTCTCCCACTGTTGTTGATGGTAAGGTTTACATCGGTTCAATTTATAATCATAAGGTGTATTGTTTAGATGCAGATTATGGTAATGTCATATGGACTTATAAGACAGGAGGAAATGTGTATAGTTCTCCTGTAGTTGACAGTGGAATGGTATATATTGGGGCATATGATGGTAAATTATATTGTTTGAATGCTACAAATGGTGAGTTCATATGGTCTTTTAAAATTGGAGATATTATAGTTAGCTCTCCCACTGTTGCTTATGATATGGTCTATTTAGCATCTGCATCTGCAAATAGTCGAATGATGTGTTTTAATGCGAAAACTGGAGAGATTATATGGACTCGTTATGGATTATTTGTAGCAACTAGTGTTCCTGCTATTTATAATAATAAAGTTTATGTTAATACATTTGGCCAAACATTTTATTGTTTAAATGCTTTTAATGGTAGTACAATATGGACGAATAAAAAAGGTGGTAGTAGTTCATCTCCTGCTGTTTTTGAAGATAAATTATATATTGGTTGTGGTTTTAAGGTATATTGTTTTAATGCTACAAATGGTGAGGTGATTTGGACCTATGAGACAGAATGGGATGTTAGTAGTTCCCCAGGTATTGCTGATGGAAAAGTTTACGTAGGCTCTGATGATGATAAGTTCTATTGTTTAAATGCATCAAATGGTGAGCTTTTATGGAGATTTAATATAGGTAGCAATATGCGATATTCTTCACCTGCTATTGCTAATGGAATGGCATTCATAGGCTCAGAGAATGGGTATATATATGCCTTTAAAAGCGATAATACTCCACCTAGATGTTCGATTGTAAAACCTTCAAAGAACCATCTTTATATATGTAATAAAGAGAAACGGAGTTCTTTGTTAAATCTTGTATTCGGAAAGATAAATATTTCTGTAGATGCTGTTGATGATATTTCTGGTATTAAAGAGGTTAATTTTTATATTAATGGTGTATTTAAGGGAGAAGGAGTTTTGAATCCAGATACTGGTTTTTATGAGTGGGCTTTGGATGAAACACTATTTGGGATGTGTAAAATTAGAGTTGAGGCTGTGGATATGGTTGATATGTTTTCGTCTGATAAAATTAATGTGTTGTATTTTAATATTCGTGGTTTGTGCGGTTGAGTTTTATTGATATGTTTCCAATACTGCAGAAAATAATCAGTTATATTTTTTAAAATAGGATTAATCCCATCAAAAAGTTTTATATACCCATATCTGATTTAAATTATTGGAGGAGGTAACAGTTTGAGTAAAAGGTCTCTTGCATTTGGAATATGCTTCTTGTTGATGTGTTCTACATTTATCCCTGTTAGTCTTGGATTTAATGTTAA
>CAYFVP010000045.1:0-3177 GCA_964346655.1 uncultured Thermoplasmatales archaeon | reverse complement strand
CCTGAATAATTTCAAAAGAGAAACATCACCAGCAATGTTAGAGGGTTTGACTAACCACATATGGAGTTGGCACGAATTTTTTTATGCATCTATTAACTATTCTTAATAAGGACATTCCCTAATTTTTCTTTAACAATCTAAATATATTATTTTTACATTTACCTTGTTTAAATGCAATCAATTGTTATTAATATGGGTGGATCAGTAATTCTATCTGATGATATAGATATTATATTTTTTAAAAAATTAAAAAATTTATTGATTAAATATAGCAAGAAATACAAAATATATATTGTTGTTGGTGGCGGAAAAATTGCCAGGATCTATATTGATTATGGTAGAGCACAAAATCTAGGTGAGAAAATACTGGATCAAATCGGAATTGATGTTACAAGATTAAATGCTAAGATTTTTTCAGATATACTTGGCCTATCCAATTATACTATTCCATTAACAACAGAAGAAGCCAAAAAAATAAATAAGTCTATTGTTGTAATGGGTGGAACTGTTCCAGGTCATAGTACAGATATGGTTGGTGCTGAACTTGCTGAAAAGATAAGGGCTTCAAAGTTTATTATTGCAACCAATGTTGATGGAGTTTATGATAAAGATCCAAATAAATATAAGGATGCAAAAAAATTCAAAGAAATTAATGTTCAAGCCTTAATTGATAAATATGGTACAGCATGGAATTCAGCAGGTAAAAATGTTGTAATAGATGGACCAGCTCTTAAAATTATAAAAAGAGCAAAACTTCCAACTTTTGTTTTTAATGGAAAAAAACTATCAGAGCTTGAAAAAGTGCTAAATAATAAGCAATTCAATGGAACAGCAATAAAAGTATAAAAAAAAGAGAAAAAAGGAATTTATTTTATCTTACAAATTCAATATCTACTTTTGAATTTGTTACGGGTTGAATTAAAGGTCTTTCTTTTAATGAAGATATTGGATTTGGTCCAAGTAAATTTGGTGATTGAACTCCGGTCATAATTGCCATTACCCTACATTTACCTTCAAATTCTGGGAGAACCCTTGCACCTAGAATAACATTTGAATAGCAATCTAAATCATTTGTTAATTGTTTAGCAACATCTTGAACATATTTTAAGCTCATGTTAGGTCCACCAGTTATGTGAACAAGTGCTCCATTTGCACCTTTATAATCAACATTTAATAGTGGATGGTTTAATGCCTCTTGAACAATTGCATCAACACCTGCATCCTCATCTGCTTCGCCCCATAGCATTACTGATAGTCCTCCTTGATCCATGATGGATTTCATATCTGCATAATCTAGGTTTATTAATGAAGGAATAGTAATTGTTTCAGATATACCTTTAACTGTTTCTGCTATCATTTGATCCATAACAGAAAAGGCTTGATTAATAGGCAAATTGGGAACAAATTCTAAAAGTCTGTTGTTATCAAGAACAACTGTACTGTCTGCCTTTATTCTAAGTTTATCTAAACCTTCGTCAGCCTTTACAAGTCTTGCTCTTTCAACATTAAAGGGAGTTGAGACCATGCAAGTAACAACTGCATTATGTTTTTTTGCAATTTCTGCAACAACTGGTGCAGAACCTGTACCAGTTCCTCCACCCATGCCTGCAGTAATAAAGACAAGATCTGATCCTTTTATTAATTCTTCAATTTCATGAATAGACTCACGAGCAGCACGTTCTGCAACATCCGGAAAACCTCCTGCCCCAAGACCTCGAGTTATTCTAGAACCAATTAAAACCTTATGACCTGCCTCTACTAAATCAAGGGCTTGTTTATCAGTATTTATTGCTATTGTATCTGCTCCTTTTACACCTAATTTATTCAATCGTGTAATAGTATTTCCACCTGCACCTCCACAACCTACTATTGTAATTCGTGGTGTGCCAAACATTTCTTCTTCGTTAAACATCAATCTGCTTTCTTCTTCTTTTTTATTTTCAATTGCATTTGTTATAAAATCTTTCATTTTTTTACTGTCTCCCATTCCATTCCTCCTAATTATTGTGGTAGTTTGAAGGACGCCTATCCCAAGGCGCCCTTCGATAGGGGTGCATCCCATCCCCTCCTATTTACCATTATTTTTTCATGTAAGGTTCAATAGATTCAACAGCAAGCTCGAGCTCTTGCACTTTTTTGATTTTTTCCGCCTTTTCAATAATACTATTGGCGTAGTTTTTTATAAAATCATTTACCGCATGTCGGATAACTTCAGATCTTGTAGCAAATTCCCCGGCTCTCACAAAAAGATCAATTGAATGTATATGATGCTGGGGCAGCCTTATAGTTATCCTCTGCGTCTCCATTGTTCTCCTCACACTTTTCCATTGACAGACAGATATCATTTGCACGTCATTTACATGTCAAATGGGCATATAACAAATGACAAATGACATTCAATGTCTGACAAATGTAGTTTCGAATATGTCGATTAGTTTAAATAATTTTCGCTATTTCTTGCAGGTAAATATGCACTTATATATTCCACTATTTATACGTTTAAAATTCTACCAAAAGCAACAGACCCAGATATCTTTTCTATTTTAACTTTTACAGCCGTTCCTTTGACAGCACCTGCAACATAAATAGTATATTTATCAAAGTATGCAATGCCATCCCCTTTCTTGCCAATATCTTTGATTGTGAGATCGTAAATATTACCTTCTTTTAAAGATTCAGATGGTTGCTGTATAGTTTTTTTCTTACGCGATTTTACAGAACGAAATGCACCACATGCGTCACACCTGATAAGCATTGTTCTCGCTTGTTTAACAAGGTGCGTATCAGGTCTGTTACATTCCGAGCACATTACATAAGTATCAATATACTCTTTTAATTTATCTTGAACACTTTTCATGGGAATTTTACCCTGAAAAACAACTCTGCCTCCTTCAAGCTCTCCAGCTGTTCCTAAACCCCCAAGCAAATATTTCAAGATTAAATCAGGTTCACGATTTATTGCATCTGAAATTTTATCAAAATTTTTTATAACTGTTGTGTTACCTTCATAAAAAACTTCTGCCTTTGGTAATTTAAATCTATCATCATCAAATTCATCTTTTGGAGTACTTTCCATTACACGTTTTAATAATGATTTATAATCATTTTCTGTCATAATAAAAAAGAGTTAATATGATAAGTAACTAAAAAACTTACGTTGAAAAAATAAAACCCCCC
>CAYFVP010000044.1:0-20309 GCA_964346655.1 uncultured Thermoplasmatales archaeon | reverse complement strand
GAGGTGAAAAAAAAGAATGAAGAGAAAAGTAACAACCATGTTATTGATACTAATTACAATAGCGCTAATATCACCTATGGCCGCTCAGGCTTTACCAAATCTAATAGTCAATAAAGCAGTTGCTTATTACCGTCACGGTTTTTGTGATTATACGTTTAGGTATCAGCTTAGGAATAATGGTCCTGATGATCTGGTAAATGCAACATTTTATGATGCAGCCGGATTTTATGAAGGCGGTAGATGGCGTACGGAACCTGATTCGATAGTAAACCACACAAACTATGATCTTGGAGCAGGTGATAATAGCGAATGGTTTTACTGGAGATCAGATACACCTGCTGGATTTGTCTGGTGGTGCCAATGCACAGATGAAGGTGACGATATTCCTGAGGAAAATGAAAATGATAACTGCCTAGTGAAACTAGGTTATTTCTGGTAGAAAAGATATTCACTAATTTCTCTCTTATTTTTTTATTTCAACAAGAGCAAAAATTATTCTAATATTTAATTATCTCTTATAGGTTTGTAAAAGGATCATGTAAAATTTGGAGGAGTTATTGTATTCAAAGAAAATTAATTATTATTCTGATAGGTTTAACAGTAATTTGCATTGTTATTGTTATAGCCTGGGCATATTTCGATAACGATGAAGAATTGTATAAAGTAATTATTCCTTTTTTAAGCCTTGATGATTTTAGCCTTGAAGATGAATATTCCAACCAATCAATGTTTAATGTTTATATCCTTGATCAGTTTCCTGGTGAAATAAGAGGAGCTACATCAGCAGATTTTAATAATGATGAATATATTGAGTTTGCAGCTGTCTGTTTACATAATTATTCCAGTATCTATATTTTCTATAATATGGGAAACCTTGAGTTTATGCAAGAACAGGTGTATATTTTTGAAAATGATATTAATGATTTGATTTCAGGTGATTACGACAATGATGGGGATATTGATTTAATTTTTACATCGGGTGAAAACAAAATGGTTAATAACACACCATTTAGGATTAATGGTACAGTTAATATTCTATTTAATGATGGTAATAATAATTTTGGAAATAGATGTTTAATTGCAAAAAGAAGTACAGGGATTATTAGAGATACAGAGGGTAGGATTAACCCAAGGTTTACCTCTTATGATTATGATATGGACGGAGATCTTGATCTTCTTGTTGGTGACAATAGCGGTAAAGTTGAGTTTTATGTGAATAACGGAAAGGGAAATTTTACATCCCAAGGTGTTATCCATGATTTCGGTTCTTTCAGTTGGGGTCTTGCTTCTGCTGATTTTGATGGTGATGGTGATGGTGATTTCGTTGTTGCATCAACTGAAAAAGAGGATAAAACCAAGGGTCATATTTATTTAAAATATAATCAAATTATGGATTCGGGAAACTTTATTTGTTTTAAATCTGGATCTGGAGAGATTATCGCTGATAACTCTTTTTATTTTGCAGTAGGAAGTTTATCAACTTTGGATTATCATAACGATGGGGATACAGATATTCTAGTAGGTACTTCTATACTTCTTTATCTTTTGATTAAAGATGGAGAGAACTATGTTCCCTTTGTTGTTGGGCATACAGATGAAGGAGAAACAGGTTGGGAAATATTGCAGAGGGTGGGTTTTGCAGTTGCAGATTATAATAATGACGGTTGGGATGATTTTATTTTTGGGGCAGGTCGAGGTGAGGTGAGGTTGTTTATCAATAATTATTTAGATTATAATATTTGATTATTATAAAATTGTTTTTAGTTTTTATAGCAATCCATTATATCGATTTTTAATATAAAAAAATTTTTTAGACTATTATGAAATTCAAGTGACTGTTATTTAATTAATGTATTAATTTTCCCACTTTTTATACATACATATTACTACTATTTTACCGTTATATATAAAATAAAACGTTCCATAGAATAATTACCAAAAAATGTTTTTGGTGGGAGGTGAAAAAAGTGAGGAAAACAACAGTAGTTATGTTTATAACACTGATGATGCTTGCGACATTATTGCCTATGACTGCTATGACAACAAAGGCAGATATTTATAGAAGAGTTAATCTAAAAGTCAATCAAGCAGGTATATATTGGCGTCACGGCCCTTGTGATTATGAGTTTAAGTATCAGATTAGAAACACTGGACCTGACGATATGGTGGATGAAGATTTTTATGATCAGGCTTTTTTTAAAGAAAGCGGCGAATGGTGTCCGATTCCTAGTTCGATAATATGGCACTATGATTATGATCTCGGTGCAAGCGAAAATAGCATTTTTTATTACTGGAGAGCAGATACACCTTATGGATGGACCTGGTGGTGTCAATGCACAGATGAAGGTGACCATGTTGAAGAACAAAACGAAGATGATAACTGCTTACTGAAATTGAGTCTCTTTGTCTAGATAAAATATCAACCAATTTCTCTCTTTTTTATACAGCTGATAGTATTAATCTACCAAACTTTTTAAACCAAAACTGTGGGAAGGGAATCTAGGATGAACTAAATTTTTCTACCTTCCTCTGGTTCTAGATTCCCTTCAACTTTTTATCTTATAAAACAATGTAATTTTTTAATGTTTTAATTTACTACATTTATTAAATATATCATCTTCGATAGGAAACTCAAAATTACTCTGATCTGTATACATTATCATAGTATATTATTTCTTTATTTCCTCTTCAATAAAAAATGCAAAAACCTCTGAATAACTAAAATAATCGCCAACTATAAAATAAAATGAAAAGAATAGAAAGAAAAACACTTCCCGTTATACGGTTTAACCCAAGAAAAAGAAAAAAACCTATACCATATAATTTCCGAGTTGAAAAAATCATAAAAGAGAAAACCAAAGGAAAAGTATGCCTGAATAAAAAACAGCTTTTAAAATATTATAGAAAAAGAATAGAAATCGAACATTCAATTTCAACAATCAAATCACTAGGCTTAGAACATCCAGAAATAATAGGATACGAGGCAGTAAAGACACATACTTTTCTGATACTTATCTACCGATTAGCAATAGGTATTTATAAGTATATAGAAAATCCAGATTCTAACCTACGAGAAATCAAAATTGAATTAATAAACAGGCTAAAATTATTTAAATAAACATAATGAGGTGTAAAAAAATTTTAATAGTATCTATTTAAATTTTATATTTAATCTTGCTTTTTCCCTATTAAAATACTTTTGAAAATTATATTCCTCTAACAAATAATTCAATTTTTCTATAACCATCTTATATTTTGATAGCTCTCTTATATCATTTTCGTCTTTCCATATCTTACTGTTAATATAATCTCTATCTGCTAAAGATATACTTTGATGTTTCAAATCATATTTTCTATCGCAAAGAGCTTTAATTTTGTATATTATTAATAAGTCTTTTTGTGGGATTTGTATGTTTACATCATTTTCTATCTCCCAGTTATTGTAATATTTGATAGTCAATTCCCACGGGATCTCAATATTTTTATTCTCATGTAAGATATTTTTATCAGAAAATGAGCAGGCATCCAACATTATTTTTTCTCTGCCTCTTTTTGTTATCATCTCTTTATGAAAGCTCTTTGAAAATAATCCTTCGGATTTGTAACCCATTACATCGTAATATGGAATTAAGACCCTATCAATTCTTATTCTATCTGGAAAAACAATATCTATATCTCGTGAACCAAGTGATTTAGCATAAAAATATACTGCCCAACCTCCTATTACAATAGGATAATATCCATATTTATCATTTATCCATTTCGTTAAATTAATTAACTCTTTAAAAGATGCTTCAGTAACTTCATTGTAATACCATTTATTCAAATTTAATACCCCATAGTTCCTCAAATAAATCCTTAGCTACATATGTCTTACCATCACAGGTCATATCAATAACTGTTCTTAATTTTGATGTAACACCCTTAATTGTATCCTTTTCCAAATCCATATCAGGTTGGTATATCTCCAGATCAATTATTCCTCCAGTGTATGGTTTAAATTTATTTTTTATTAAATCTGGTTTTTTATGATATATACAAATACGATTACTTCTGTAGTAGCCAGAATATTTATTCAAAGCAGTGTCAAGACATAAAATTACACCTTTAGGAAGATTGTTTAAGATATTTTCTTTTTCTGCTCTGAGAGGAATTCGATATATTAGTAAATCTTTCATGTTTCTAAATAAAGAAAATAGTGATATTATTCCAGCAGGGTCGACTATATAATATTTATTTTTTCCTTTCTCTACAAATTTTCTCGATAGTAACCAATTTACTACCTTGTGAACCTGTCCTTTTGAGCATTCTGTGCTCTTGTGAATTTCGACTTGCTTAAATTCTTTTGTTAGAAGAATATATCGTATTATTTTATATGTTGAATTTGAAGTTATATTCATAAAAACATAATATGTTCACTATTTAATGAACTTTTCGCTTTTTAATGAATAAATTTATTTATTAAAAGCAGGGTTAAGGTGATTCGTCGTCGCTATTTCTTAAGTGAACGCCTAGATCTGAATTCATTCTTGGTTTGATAAAATTTAATAGTTTCATTCATAAATAAAATTAAAATGCAAAATAATAAATCTGCCATCTAATTTTCAACAAAATTTTCATGTTTATTTCGAACTTTCATTTATTACTTTTCTTAGCCATTCTAATGCGTTTTTATCCCAGAACCGGCCATATCTTTCCCAGTAATTGTATGCTTCATCCCAGTCGCCAACAGATATGTATCCTGGCATTTTACTTTGTGGTTTTTTATGTGATTTTTTTAACAACTCTTTTACTATCTTTGGTGATTTTTTTACGACTTTATTGACAGCTTTATATGCTTGTCCTTGTTTTCCCAGTTTAAATAATATCAATGGATATCCATAACTTAAACCAGCAAGAAAATCATCTGGATATTTTTTACATAGTTCTTCAGCTTTTTTTAGCTCATTTTGTTCTAAATAGATTATAATTAGGATTTCTCTTATTCCTTGATTATCATTTGGATTGAATGAAAGTAATTCCTCAAACATACTCTTTCCTTTGACAATATCACCATCTTGAAGAATTCTTTTAGCAAGTCCATCTAGACACCTAAGAAATGGCCTGTTCTCTAACCACCCCCACTCCAAGTGATCTCCAGATTCAAACTCTTTAGGAAAAGCATTCTTTCCAATTTCAACTCCTTTATTCCATAATTGTCGTGCATCTTCAGACTTCCCCGTCCCATCAAGAATAATTGCAAGATGATGTAGGGCGTCGATATGTAATGGTGCTTTGTGAATAACATCACGAAATAATTTCTCAGCCTGAGAAATTGACCCTTTCTCAAGTAGTTCGCAACCTCTATCAAAATCATCGTATACTGGATCTAATTCTAATGGTTCGACAAACATCCACTCATGATTACCTACAAATTTTAATTTCCAATGCTTGTCCCCTTTTCTATGTTTATTTTTATTAGAATCGATAAGAAAATTAACCATATTAGCAATTGAAAATTCAGAAAGATTATTTTCTTTAATTTTTTGAGATGTATTTTTCTTATTTTGATTATTTTTATTTTCTATATTCTTGATTTTATTGCCCATAATCTAACCCCATCCTATTATATTATGGAATATGTTTTCTAATTATTAAATTTAAGCAATTCCTAATGCTTTATAATTTAATCAGTTATTCTTAACTATTTTAAGTCCAATACATTAAAAAATAATAAAAATACTACTTAATTTTTTAATATATTCCTCCTTATTTGTTAAAATCATAATTATTGTATTTTTATAAAAATATTTTCTAAACAATTTAATCATATTAAATAAGAAGAAATTATTTTATTATTTTATAATTATTATATTTTTAATCCCCGCATCGGGATTCGGTCGTAGTTTGGTACCATTTTTCAATTTTCTTATCTGTTGAAAAAAATTCTAATGAGGCTAGATTAAACCAAATCATTTATTTTTCTTACCATATATCAATGAATACATTTCGTTAGTATTTATTATTTGAACTTTTGATTGCTGTTTTAATTTTTTGTCATCGGACCAAATAACACTATCAGAAAAAGCAAGAGCACATGCTATAAATGTAACATCATTAGGATCAATTTCTTTAATGATTTCAAATGCTTCACCTCTATAATGTAATAATACCTCATTTGGAATGATTATTACCTTTCTAAGCAAGAGTCTTAATAAATCTTCAAAATCTTTTGATTTCATTTTTGATTTTGTTAAAAGTTCATTTTTATATCTTTCCATTTCCTCAAATATATAAGATGGAAATAAAAATTGATCATCATAGTCTAAGATTATTCTTCTGGTTATTGAATCTTTTATTAATGCTGAGAAAAGAATATTTGAATCAATTACAATTTTCAACTAAGAAACCTCTTACTTGCGGATGATTTAATCTTTTTATTAAATTCTTCCACATCTTTTTCTGTAAGTTTGCTTTTTTGAGCCAATTTTTCAGCTAAGGCTAGCATTTCGATTTTTTCAATTATTGCTTTTCTAGCCACTTCACTCCATTTTACTTCAGAAAAATACTTCATTTTTTTATGAATGCTATCCGGGACTGATAGAGTAATATTTGCCATAACTACCACTATAAATAAATATGTGATATCACATATTTATAATTTTTCGTAAAATAACATTTTTTATATTTTTCACGCCCGCATCGGGATTCGAGCGCCTAAATGACGTCACATTTTGATGTTTTATATCTGTTGAACACTTACTAATTTTGTAAAGCTTCGAATCGATCTATATAAAAATTTGAGACGAGATTTAAATACACTTTTACCGGTAAAAAATAGATTTCTCCTATACGCTTGTAAAATAATATTTTATCTAATATAATGCTTAGGTTTACATGTATAAAACAAATCCCGCCCCAGAGTTTATTCAAAGTAAAACATTTATATGGTAAGATGCAATCTGATAATTGGATTACAGCCAAACACAATCAAATGTGTCTAAAAGGAGGTAAAATATTATGCCAGAAGAAGAAACCGCCAAAGAAAAAAGAAGAACTGATGAAAACGTGATATATGTTGGAAATAAACCGCCAATGAGCTATGTGCTTGCAGTAGTAACACAATTCAATACTAGTGGTTCAGATGAAGTTATAATAAAAGCTAGAGGCAGAGCGATAAGTAGAGCAGTAGATACTGCGGAAATTGTGAGAAACAGGTTTGTCACAGATGCAACTATAAAAGATATTAAAATTGGTACTGAGAGTATCATCAATGAGGAGGAAGGCAGAACCTCTAATGTATCTTCAATGGAAATAACCTTAACAATTAAAAAGAAGGGCAAATAGGTAAAAGACTGAGCTTATAAGAGGATGTTTATATCTAGTTTTTCTGCAATCTCTTTATAGCGATTTCGAATAGTAACCTCTGTTACACCTGCAATATCTGCTACTTCACGTTGTGTCCTTCGCTCACCACAAAGGACTGATGCAATATAGAGCGATGCTGCTGCTATACCAATTGGGCCACGTCCACTAGTAAGTTCTCGGTTTGCAGCTTCTTTCAATATCTCCAAAGTCTTTGCATGTACATCAGCGCTGAGTTTTAATTCACTGCAGAACCTTGAAATATAATCTTCTGGTGAAGTAGGCATTAATTTTAATCCTAATTCACGGGCGATATATCTATAGGTCCTTCCGATCTCTTTTCTAGATATATGTGATGTGTTACTTATTTCATCAAGCGTACGTGGCACATTACATTGCCTGCATGCAGCATATAATGAAGCGGCAGTAACACCTTCGATGCTTCTCCCCCGTACCAATTTCTTCAGTGCTGCTTTTCTATAAATCATCGCTGCTGTTTCTCTCACTGCTCTTGGAAGACTCATGCTTGATGCAAGTCTATCAAGCCCTGAAAGAGCATTTGCTAAGCTTCTCTCTGCAGCATCACTGATTCTTACTCTTCTCTGCCATTTACGTAGACGATACAATTGTGCTCTCCTTCTGGTAGGGATAGATTTTCCATAGGAATCACGATTCTTCCAATCAATCGTGGTGCTAAGACCCTTATCATGCATTGTATAGGTCATAGGTGCTCCAGTGCGGGCTCTTTTCTCGCGTTGTTCACTATCAAACGCTCGCCATTCAGGGCCATGATCTATAAAATCTTCATCGATAACTAGTCCGCAATCCTCACAAACCAACTCTGCTCTGGAATAATCCTTAGTTAGATGTGTACTACCACATCCTGGACATTTAGTAATTTCTTCTATTTTCTGTTTTTCTTTTTTAACCAAACAAATCAAATCCCAGATGTTCTTTAGCCTATCATTTGAGTATTATAAATATTCATATGTAAGGGGTTTTTCAGGATTTTCTAAAGGAAAAGAATATCTATCAGTTTTACAACTGGCTTTTTTCATACAAATCCTAATGTATAAATTTATAATTAGTTTTTATTTCATATTTTTTCTCAGTTTTCAACTAGTAGTTACCCCCAAACATTAATATAATAAAAAAATCATTTAAGTCAAAGAGAATCAAATTTTTGAAATTGGTTTTGATAATTTGGTTTTTCAGGACGTAGAAAAAAATGGTATGGATATGTCCAAAATGCAATTTCGGTAATGTGGATTTCCAAAAAAAATGTATACATTGAGGTAGACGTAAACCAAAAGAAAAAGATATTTTAGTTAAATAATCATTTAGTTTTTTATTTTGCATCTTCCCTCCTAGAACTAAATTCAATATTTTGAGGGGATTGATTTTTTTACCATCCCATCCCAACGATAGAGCATCGTTTTGTTTAAGATGAAATCAGTCCAGCGACACTAGGTTTTGTGACATATGTTGTAATAAAATAGCATGAGGAATCCTTAAATACTAATCTTTAATCTACCTGATTTAAAGTTCTAATTGAACGAAAAGGAAAATTGTTAAAATGTATGAAGAAAAAAGAGAAATGCACAAAGTAACTTGTGCAGATTGTGGAAAGGAAACAGAAGTTCCTTTCAAGCCAGATGGTAGCAGGCCTGTCTATTGTAAGGAATGTTATCAGAAACGGAAAAGATTTTAGATAAAATTTTTAGAATTACCTAGATTTTATCAATCTTATTTTTAATATCTTTCTTTTCTTAATTCCTTAAAATATTATTACACTTCGAGGGTTATAGATTTTTATAGAACTAACTGTTATGAAATTGTGGTTAGGCGCAGGAGAGAAAATGGGCAGGGTTGGAACGAAATATAAACAAGTTATCGAGTTATTTGATGAAAAAACAGGGGAAGTAGTAAGAGTAATCCGTTTCCGTAATCCAATAGAATTTAACGAATTTTTAAAAGATTTCAATGCAATGAGATACCCGGGTTATAATTGGAGATATATAGATAAAGGAAAAAGAAGATAGATAATGTAAACAGATTATTCTTATAGCATCTTACCTTATTTGTAAATGAAATCTATGAAAAACTATCTATCTGATTTTTTCCTGTTAGAAACTATTTAATTTTACAAAAGGTTATGAAATTTAAAATCGAGAGAGGTGAAACAAATGAAATCCCCTATGATATCTATTACTAGAGAACATCAAGAAAATAATATAACACCAAGATTGCATTCAGGGCAGGTAAACCACAGGATAAACCTTAGTTAAAAAATAGAAAGAAGAGGATTTGAATAATGAAACCAGATGATATGCCATATGATAGAGCCAGTATAATATTTTCTCCTGATGGAAGATTGTTACAGGTTGAATATGCCCGTGAAGCAGTGAAAAGAGGAACAACAACAGTTGGAATGAAATTCAAAGATGGTGTAGTACTAATTATTGATAAACGTATAAGTTCTCATTTGGTAGAGCCAGGGTCAATTGAGAAGATTTTTCAGATAGATGAGCACATTGGATGTGCAACATCAGGTCTTGTAGCAGATGCAAGAGCACTGGTAGATAGAGCTCGTATTGATGCTCAGATAAACGAGATCACATATAGCGAGAAGATTCCAGTAAAGACACTTGTAAAATATATTTGTGATTTCAAACAAGCATATACACAATATGGTGGTGTAAGACCATTTGGTGTTGTTCTTCTTATAGCTGGTGTTGATGAAACCGGACCGCAGCTTTTTGCTACAGATCCTTCTGGTGCTTTCATGGAGTATAAAGCAGGAAGTGAAGGAGTGGGACGTAGTGAAACTATGACATATTTCGAAAAAAATTATAGAGAAAATATGACATTAGAAGAAGCTATAGACATGGGGATAAAAGCTATTCATAAAGGATCTGAAGGTAAACTGACTCCTGATGCTATTGAAATAGCAGTAGTTGATATTACAGAAAAATTCCGTAGATTATCCCTTGATGAATCAAAAGAATATGTTAAAAAAGCACTTGGATAAAAAAAACAATTTTGTAGCGAGAACTGCTTTTGTATTTTCTGGTTAATCACTCTTTTTGTATTTAGAAGGTTTTATTTTTTCAAGGAGATAATCTATCCATGCATCTCTAACACTTGGTATAGTCTCATTTTCAATCAACTTTAATATCTCCATTTGTTCTTTTGTAATCGCCAGTTTTTTAAGGACCGAAAGACTAATTCTAGTATCGTCTTCTTTTTTAACTGGAGATGGCTTTGAACGAAATAGGCTCCTTACCCTAAATTTTGTCTTTTTTGTGTCATGTTTCATTACGATACCTCTTCTTTTGAGTTTTTTGAGTTGCTAAAATTCTTGTAATATAACCTGCAACACGATTCCGCAGTATATTACTATCGAAATCAGCTAATTCTGCTGCCTTCTTTTTATTATGCTGAAAATCATTAGCAACAAATCTATCTGGATACATATTGATAAGTTTTTTGGCTATACGTTTTATGTAAGTTGGTCTTATATTTCCCATTTTTGTCACCATCTACTGTAAAAGAAAAGAAGATACTCTAGTGAAGCAGCCCCAAAGAAGAAAGCTCTTTTGATAACTTCTCCACTGCTTTTGATACATCTTCAGTGCTTCTAGCACCAGTACAAACTATCTTACCAGAAGAAAAGAGCAACATAGCTACCTTAGGTTCTTTTATATGGTAAACCAGTCCTGGGAACTGCTCAGGCTCATAATCCACATTTTCCAAACCCAGACCCGGGGCTACTTCAGTAAGATTAAGCTCGCCTCCTAAGTCAGCCGTAGCTACTATATTCTGAACAATTATCTTAAGATCTATATGAACTTCTATACCTAGCTTTTTGAGTCTATCTGCAATAATATCTACTGTTTTACGCACGTCTTCAACGTTCTTCGCACCAGTGCAGTTAGCCGCTCCGCTTCTAAACAATAATGTAGCTGTTTTCGGGTCACTTATCCTATAAACCAGTCCCGGGAACTGTTCTGGTTCATATTCCGCTTCTTCTAACGATTGTGCTATCATATCTAAGTCTAACTGTTCTGCGAATGTGGTAGATGCTACGATATTTTCCACTTTTATTTCTATAATACAGTATCACTTCCAGATAAGTACTGTTAATAATTTATTGAGTAAGCTGAATAAACAATTACTTTATAATATTACTTACTTCTGTAGTAATATCATCATTTCAACATTCTTACTTTAATTCATGATATTGATCTTTATTTGAGAAAAGGTTATAGTTTAGATAATAGATGACGATGGAGAAATAATATATGTTGTTTTCAAAAACTTGTCCCATTTGTAAAAGGAGGGTAAAAAAGTCAGAATTGAGAGAGGCTGGAACAGCTACAGGAAGAAGAATCACATGTTGTATAAATTGTGCTAAATATTTTACATTGCTATCGGAGAAAAGATAATTAGATGGAAGATAAGATTAAGATTTAATGGGGTTTATAAGGCGATAAGTTATTTGGAAAGTTAAGGGAAAAAAAATGACAATATTTGGATGGATTAAAAAGAAAGATAAGCCAAAAAAAATTCCAAAACACATTGCTAAAAAGAAATCTCGGAAGAAGAGAGATTAAAAATGGTAAAACATACGAAGAAAGAAAAGATGGTTGATAGGGATAAATATGTCTTTCCTTTTGATGATTCTGAACTTATAAGTAGAAAAATTTTGAATTTCCTATTAAAGAAGATTTATTTGACAAATGGGTAGACGAAGGACGAGTTAGAGAAATAACATGTGATGAAACATTGGTATATGCTCTATTGCCTTGACGGGGTTGGTTTTTTAAAGAAAGAGCTGTTATGAAATTTAATTTCGAGAGAGGGGGGAAATAAATTAAATGTCCGCTGTGTAAAAAAGAATTTGAAAGAGCCGAATTAAATGTATGGGGTAAAAGGTTTTGTCCATATTGTTCTTACGATTTAAGTTTGGAGGAATAACATGAAATGTCCTATGGTATATATTTCTAGAGAACCTCAAGATTGTATAGAAGATAAATGCTATTTTTGGGATTTGGACCATGGTAAATGCAAATGGATGTAGACTAAATGAAAAAAACGGGCTTGTAAAGAGTGTGGATATCCGTTGGCACAACATGGAAGATTTAAATACATATATTACTGCAACAATATCCTTTGTAAGTTCTATAAGACATTTGTGACAAGAAAGGGATGATAAAAATGAATGGTGATAAAAAATTTAAGGAAATCTATGATAAATTTGGTGGCAGTTATGGCAAATTAATTGAAGAACATATTAAGGTGCTTAATGAGTTAGAAAAATGTCGTCAGTTGCTTGATGAACTAACAAGCAAGAAATAAAAGAGATAAAAATGAAATGCAAAGAATGTGGTTGGGAGATGGATTACGGAGCGCGTTCTTTTCAAGAACAAATCAGAGAGATTTGAGGAGAACAAGATAGAAAGGGATATTGGATGTGTTTCAATTGCGGTTTTAAAAAGGGGAGGATAGGAGATATAAATGGTAGGAATAAGAAGAAAGAAACCGTATCCTGAAGAATGTGTTTTGATACAGATAACTGGAGAATCCAAACCTTGCATCGAGGATAAATGTTATCAGTGGGATTCAGAGCAGAACAAATGTAAATTGCTAGTAGTGGAATAAAAATATGAAAACATTAGGTTACGAAATTGTAGGTCTGAGGGAGGAAACATGGCTAAATGTAAGAGATACGGTAAGAAATTAACTTTTCGAAACAATTATGGAGATATAAATAGGGAGTGTTATGATAAAAGACTCAGAGAAGAAAAAGGAAAATAAATAATGTGGTTATTTACGAACAAAATGAAAGGAAAAAGTCGAACAGAAAAAACTGTTAAAGAACTGATACTGAAAGATAATGAACTATTACAAATAACAACAGCAGTTGAAGGACCGCTGGGATATGAGAATTCTAAAAATTACAGACTTTCAGTAAGTCCCGACGGAGGATTAATTATTGAAAAAATGACACCTGGTAGTTGGCGACGTTTAAGGTGATTTAATGAAATGCATCAAATGCAAATTTAAAGACAAAAACACAAACCTCTGCACATATCCTTTCAAGGTAATTGCTGCAGGTGATCACGAACTTGATAAAAAAGGAAATATAATAGGATGTACACATGGGAGAAAGAAATAATGGCTACTAAATTGAAACGACTAAAAAGGAAACATGGAAAAAACAAAAGAGAACGAAAAAAGAAACGATGTAACTAATCTTCAGAATCAACATTGTTGGTAGTTTTCAACAGAAAATACAAATATACATGTTGGATTCGGGTTGCCAATTGACCAGTGAGAAACTATGGATATGATTTGCCGTATTGAAGTAGTCAAAGATGGGCAAGATTTTGTGGTAAAAGCTCATTTAGCAAGTGGTTCCATAAAAGAATTTCGCCATCAGAGCGTTGAAGATGAAGTTACGGAGATGGCCATTAATCTTCAAGAAACGACGGATGAATAAAGTTCTACTTATTCTGCTTTAGATATTCTTTTTTTTGTCGCTTTTTTGATTGTATTGCTTTATTTATGGCCCAAGAAGAAATTAATAAAAATTGTTAAATAACAAGATATCTATTCTGTATTTGGAGGTATATTTTATGGTCTTTACACATGAAGGATGGACATTATATTGTCGAGATGTAAAACTTAAAGGTGGAAGAAACCAGACAATCTACTTCTTTAGTAAGAGAACACCAAAGAGTGGTAAACCCTGTGACAAGCCTGATAACATGGTAGTTGGTGTTAACAAGAGAACGGGTCTTCCATATTTGAAAAAGAAGTAAGAAGAATATACATCTCTTCTTCTTTTTCTTTGTATGGTATTTAAATTCTTCTAACGTCCGCTTTGTAAAAGATCAGATAGATTAGTTTCTGATTTATTAAGCTTAAAATCAGGTTCTTTAGTTGGAGCGGTTTTTTTCAGGTTTTATTTTCTTAGCTGACTTTTTTGGTTCAATTTGAAAATGCTTCAGGAGAAACCCAACAAAGAATAACATATGTTGTCATACTTCACCTCTCAAGTTAGAATTTGTCAATTATTGGTTAATAAATTTATGGTTTTTTTTCTTAAAAAACTTTAAGATTAACTAAAAGATTAATAATGGAGAAGATGGAGGAAAAATGGACGAATCAAATAAATCTTTTCAAAAGCACAGAGATAAAAGAATAAAAGAACTTCATGAAAGGATGTTCAAATCTAAATTACATTCTACAAAGAAGCATAAATATTAAACAAATATCTCTTTATAGGTTGAAGAGAAAATGAAATACCACGTCAACAGAGGGAAAACCTGTATTGTATCAGGATGCAATAATAAGGCTAAAGTAAAAGGATTGTGTATTACGTGTTATCAGAAAAGAAAAAAGAAGAAATGATACTTACTTTACCTACAACGAGCAGGACATGAATAAATATAGATAGAAGTTCGAGGGAAATGAAGTATGACAGATAAAAAGAAACATTTTCTAGATTTTAAAACATTCTGGGACACTGTAGGTGAAAAGCGTAGTCATTCTGGAGCACTTGAAGATATTAATATGCTTGAATTTGATGCTATTGATTACAATCCATCATCCGATGAATACATTGTAGATGTTAGAATGAAAAATGAATATCGAGATGGATATATGTTTAACCCATATCTTGTAAAAAACAACCTGATAATAATGGAAAATATTCATCTGATTCACTGGGCTGAATGGCTTAATATCGGGATAATGGTGAAATTATATCCAAAGCTTGGAAAATATTTCTTTCTTGTTTCCCGTGTAGAAATTGTTCTTGATGAACCTACATTTTTAGATCAACCTATGATATTTCGAATGAAAATATTTGCTGATAGGCATAAAGAGAAGAAACATGAATTTACTTTTCTAAATAGAATAGGCAATTGGGCATATGTCATAGTTGATTATGCAATATTAGAAGAACAATTTGCAATAATGAAACACTATCATGAAAAACATGAACATTTTTTAGAAAAAAAGAAAAGGAAGAAAAAATATGATATAAGCCTTCTCTAGAAGAATACTGTCGATTTTTCCGTCGAAAATATGTGAGTTAAGGATTATGTTATAACCAACTAGACTGCGGGCCCTTTGACAGGAGGCAAAATACACTCTTTATTTAAGTAATTTGCCATTGAAAAATATAAAATCGGTTCTATTCTATAGACGACGATATTTCAGTACTTTTATATAGCTAGAAGTATTCATTTTAAATAGTTATTTACACATTCTTTATTTTTAAGTGACTATAATTTGCAGTCACCTAAAATAAAAAACAACTGCATATAGATGAGGGGATTTTCTACCATGGCTTCTAAGAACCAAATAGTAAAGCTGTTTCTTGAAGATGGTTCTATTTTTAATGGATATTCCTTCGGTTCTCGAAAAGCTGTTACCGGTGAGGTTGTTTTTAATACAGGAATGGTGGGTTATCCAGAGAGTTTGACTGATCCCTCCTATCGGGGACAGATCCTAGTTTTAACATATCCTTTAATTGGTAATTATGGCGTCCCAGGAGATGAGAAAGAGAACAACTTGTTAAAATATTTTGAATCAGATAGAATACAAGTTGAGGGTTTGATAATCACTGATCATTCTGAAAGATATTCTCATTGGAATGCTAAAAAATCTTTATCAGGTTGGATGAAAGAGTATAATATTCCAGGAATATATGATGTGGATACAAGAGAACTTACGAAAAAGTTAAGGGAAAAAGGAACAATGCTTGGAAAAATTATTTACAACCAAGAAAATATCGATTTTGAGGATCCTAACAAGAGGAATTTGGTGGCTGAGGTTAGTATTAGAGAACCTATAGTGTATAAAAAAGGTAAGAGAAGAGTTGTGGTCATTGATTGCGGTGTAAAAAATAATATAATACGTGCTTTTCTAAGGAGAAACTTCACAGTTGTTCGTGTTCCATGGGATTATAATTTCTTTAGAGAAAAGGCAAATGGTATTATAATATCAAATGGACCTGGTGATCCAAAAAAATGCGATGAAACAATAGATAATGTTAGAAAAGCTCTATCTAAAAATATACCTGTTCTCGGTATTTGTCTTGGTTCTCAGATTTTAGCATTAGCTGCTGGTGCAGATACATATAAGTTAAAATATGGTCATAGGAGTCATAACCAGCCCTGTTTAGAGGTTGGAACTAAAAGATGTTATATCACCTCTCAGAACCATGGTTATGCTGTTGATGCTGATACATTGCCTGAGGACTGGCGTGAATGGTTTTACAATAATAATGATGATACAAATGAGGGAATTATCCATATATCAAAACCGTTTTTTGGAGCACAGTTTCATCCTGAAGCATCCCCTGGTCCAGATGACACTGAGTTTTTATTTGATATGTTTTTGAGAGCGATGAGATCATGAGAGACAAAAGAAAAAAACCTAGTAAGGTTTTAATTTTAGGATCCGGGGCAATACGAATAGGACAAGCAGGTGAGTTTGACTATTCTGGCAGTCAGTCAATCAAGGCATTAAAGAAGGAGGGAATCAAGACAGTTCTTGTAAACCCAAATATCGCAACAATTCAGACATCTGATTATCTCGCTGACAAAGTGTACTTTTTACCAATTAATGTCTATTTTGTTAAAAGTGTTATTGAAAAGGAGAGACCTGATGGTATATTACTGGGTTTTGGTGGACAAACGGCATTAAATGTTGGTGTTGAACTTGCTGAAAAAGGTGTTTTTAAAAAGTATGATGTAAAAGTCCTTGGAACACCTATTGATGTTATTCTTAACACAGAGGATAGAGATCTATTTGTTAAAAAAATAAGAGAAATCAATCTTAAGGTTCCTCTTAGCAAAGCTGTAATTAACGTAAAAGAAGCTACTGCTGTAGCAGATAAAATTGGTTATCCTGTTATGTGCCGGATAGCGTATGCTCTAGGTGGTCTGGGATCTGGTGTAGCCAATAATAAAAGACAACTAATTGAGATAACGAAAAAGGCTTTTTCGTTTACAAAACAGATCTTGATAGAGAAATACTTCGGTGGCTGGAAAGAAGTCGAATACGAGGTAGTTAGAGATCAATATGATAACTGTATTGTTGTTTGTTCTATGGAAAATGTTGATCCTATGGGAATCCACACCGGTGAAAGTATAGTTGTTGCACCTGTACAAACTTTAACATCCTCAGAGAATTTCAAACTGAGAGCTCTTTCCATAGAGGTAATACGGCACCTTGGTATCGTTGGCGAGTGTAACATACAATTTGCACTTGACCCTCAATCTGAAGATTACCGGATAATAGAGGTTAATGCACGTTTAAGCAGGAGCTCTGCTTTAGCGTCTAAAGCAACAGGCTACCCATTGGCTTTTATTGCAACAAAACTTGCTTTAGGTTATAGTTTAACTGAAGTGGAGAATATTATAACTAAGGAGACATCTGCTTGTTTCGAACCAGCTTTAGACTATGTAGTTGTTAAATATCCACGTTGGGATTTACAAAAATTCAGAAAGGTCAGTTTCAGTATTGGTTCTGAAATGAAATCCGTAGGTGAGGTAATGGCGATTGCAAGGAGCTATGAGGAGGCACTCCAAAAAGCAATTCGTATGTTAGATGTTGGGATGAAGGGTCTTGTTTGTAACTATCTTGAGTTTGATGACCTAGAGAAAGAGCTTAAAGAACCTACTGATAAAAGAATGTTTGTGATCGCTGATGCAATTAAAAAAGGATATTCTATCGATAAAATATATTATCTTTCCAAAGTCGACCCTTGGTTTTTATATAAAATAAAAAACATTGTTGAAATCGAGGAAAAATTACAGCATTTTACCCTTAACAATATACCTGCTTATTTACTTAAAAAGGCAAAACAAAAAGGTTTTTCTGACCTGCAAATAGCACAACTAATTAGTAGCACTGAAATTAAAGTGAGAGAAAAAAGAAAAAAACGGGGTATTATACCCTATGTGAAGCAAATAGATACACTGGCCGCAGAGTATCCAGCTAAAACCAACTATTTATACCTCACATATAATGGTTGCGAAAATGATCTTGATTTCAAAGAAAAAAAACAGGTTATTGTTTTAGGGGGCGGAGCCTACAGGATTGGTTCCTCAGTGGAGTTTGACTGGTGCTGTGTCAATTCGGTCATAACACTTAGAAATTTGAAGTACAATACAATAATGATAAATTGTAATCCTGAAACAGTTAGTACAGATTATGATATTTGTGATAAACTGTATTTTGATGAGCTTACTTTTGAACGTGTATATGATATATGTGAAAAGGAAAAACCCCTTGGTGTTATAATCTCAATGGGTGGACAAATACCTAATAATCTGGCGTTACCATTATATAAAGCAGGTGTTCCACTACTGGGGACATCTCCTCTTGACATTGATAAAGCTGAGGATAGACATAAGTTTTCCCAACTATTGGATAAGCTACAGATTGATCAACCAGAATGGAGAGAATTAACCAGCATAGATGAAGTGGAGGAGTTTTCAAGTAAGGTTGGCTACCCAGTTCTTGTTAGACCGAGTTATGTCCTTAGTGGCGCTGCGATGAGTATCGCCCTTAGCAGTTATGAATTAAAAAAATATCTAAAAAAAGCCTCTGATGTAAGCAAGGAACACCCTGTCGTTATCAGCAAATTTATAACTGGCGCAAAAGAGATAGAGATTGATGCTGTAGCTAAGCAAGGTGATCTCTACTGTTATGCTATCTCCGAACATGTTGAGAATGCAGGGGTTCATTCAGGAGATGCAACCATTGTATTACCACCTCAGAGAACCTATTTGGAGACCATGAGGCGGATTAAAATAATCACAAAGAACATAGCAAGATCATTAAAGATAACAGGTCCATTTAACATACAGTTTATAGCTAAAGACAATGATGTAAAGGTAATTGAGTGTAATCTACGGGCTTCAAGGAGTTTTCCCTTTGCCTCTAAAGTTTTTAAGACAAACTTTGTCGATTTAGCTACAAAGATTATCATGGGTAAGCGTGTCCCTAGGATAGATCGTTCTTCTTTTGATTTGGACTATGTGGGAATAAAAGCTCCGCAGTTTTCTTTCACACGATTAAAAGGCTCCGATCCTATATTAGGCGTGGAGATGGTTTCGACTGGAGAGGTCGCCTGCCTCGGTGATGATTTCAATGAGGCATTTTTGAAAAGTCTTATCTCAGTAGGATTTAAATTACCCAAGAAATCAATTCTGTTATCTACTGGACCTGTCGAAAGTAAGGCGGAGTTCCTGGAAAGCACGATAATATTACATGAGATGGGTTTCCAATTTTATGCAACCAAGGGTACATCTGATTTTATGAAAGCAAACAGTATAGTTTCAAAGATTCTCTATTGGCCTCTTGAAAATAAAGAACCAAATACACTAAGTTATATAGCTGATGGGGAGATTGATCTAGTTATAAATATACCTAAAAATATCGAAAAAGAAGAACTCGATAATGATTATCTTATCCGTCGGAAAGCAGTTGATTTTGGGGTTCCTTTGATTACTAATTTGCAGCTTGCTAAACGTTTTGGCGAGGCAATTTATAGGACCTCCCCTGAAGACTTGAAAGTTAAAAGCTGGGATGAATATAATTAATTATTTACCTATCTGGCCATATATTGCTCCTTAATCTAACATTAGAAACCAATAATAGGATTTCCTTATGACCCTCAAAATATCTTTGGTATCTTAGAAAAAAGGTATATCTAACCACAACCCGATATATTTTTGGTATTTTATGTTGGGGCTTTAAGATTTGGTTACTTATCCCCCCAGCGATATTGAAACATAATAAAGTCCATACCGAACAAATTATCTAAAAAGAAGGTTAAAAACCAACTAAATCAAGTATTTACTAGTAAAAATTCCTGGATTTCTCCTTAAAACATAAATATTGTTTTGACTATGACCTCATCGGGATTCGAGAGCATA
>CAYFVP010000043.1:0-13593 GCA_964346655.1 uncultured Thermoplasmatales archaeon | reverse complement strand
GGATTGGTCCTTATAAATCAGGTGAAATTGTGGTTTTAGGACATGCTTTTTTAGATTGGCCAACTGGTAAAAAGGTTTATAATGTCCGTGTTAAAGCAAGAGATGAGGATGACCGTTGGGGTCCTTGGGGTTATCATGAGTTTATTAGACCAAGAACTAGGGCAACCAATAATTTGTTGGGATTTTTTGATATGTTTCCAATACTGCAAAAAATACTTTGTTATATCTTATAAATTGGACTTTAGGAGCAAAACTCGTATTTTAAGAGCAAAACTGACTTTAAGAGCAAACCCAACATATCAATAAATTTAAAATAGTATGATGTTCTTGTTCTCGGATTTGATATTTTAATTTCAAATTCTGACCATTCGCTTTCAGCATCATAAATATCTTTTGTTTTTGCTTTGATCGTATAAGTTTCCTGTTCATTATAAGTATGACTAAATATTTGTTCTTGACCAGATGGACATAGTCCAACCCATCCAGTATTTGTATCATCACCCCAATCAATAAAATATTTAATAAAAGAATCCTCAGGATCTGTTGACATAAAAGTATAATCATAAGATGTTCCTACCTTTCCATTTTTCGCACCACCTATATTTGGCTGGATTGGTGGGGTGTTTATAATGATATGAATAGTCCATGGATCTGTTAAATATTCATATCCATAGCAATCTCTAATTTTTACACGTAAATCATAATATTCTGGATAAGCCCAAGAATGAGCGATACATATTATTTCTCCTGCTTCATATGGGCCAAGCCACCCACTGGTTGTTCCATCTCCCCAATCCAATATAACATGGAATCCACATTCAGGAGCAACTGGTAATTTAATACAAAAGATATATTCTTCATCGACTACTCCCTCTTTTGGACCAGATGGTGAGCCAGATGGATCATAATCTATTATAAAAAAGATTGCTGTATCAGCATAGTTTTCATCATGACCAGTAAGAATTCCTTCAACAGTATATTCCCCAATCGGAACCTGATTTCCTTGTTTATCTGTTTGATCCCATGATGGCCAGGTGATGTATTCTCCTTGTTCAAGTTCCCAATAGCAATAACATGCTTCCTGATAGATTATTTCGTCCTCATTATTATATATGGTAACAATTGGTCCACCTCCACAAAGAATCTCATCGCCTACATTTGTTAAAAATATATTAACTGGTTCACCCAGTTTATATGCTGTTTTATCGGTTGTAACTTCTAATATTGGTTCATTTATAGATTGTTGTGGAATAATGTTTTTTATGAGATTTTTGTTAACTACTATAATAGAGCCAAAAGTACCTGCAGTTGAAAATAACATAGCTATTACTATTATGCCTACTAAAAAATATTTTCTTTTATTCATAATTTTACCTCCTAAACTTATTTAACATAGAATTTCTAATATTTAAACCTTATTTATAGATTTTATACAAAAGACTCTATTTAAATTACAAATGTAACAAATAAATATATATTATTCTGAAAGGGTATTTATTGTGTATCTATATTAAAGTTCAGAAATTGTACTTTTATTCCAGATTTTTTCTAAAAAAATGTTAAGTTATTTTGTACATAATTTCCTATTTTTACATATTTATTTGTTAAAAAGTATTAAATAATTTCAATTACATTAGAACATATGGAAGAAGTAAAAATATGCAGAATAAATTGTTGAAAAAAGGTTTGGTTTTTGTAATAATTGTTCCATTTATTTGTTTTACAGGTTGTTTCACTGACGATAAAGGCGATTCTGCTATTAAAACTGATAAGAATATTACAATTGGTTTATATATTGATTGTTTAGGTTTTCATCCCTGGATGGAATCTTATGATACAGAAACTCTATGTGTAAATGCCAATATTTTCAATGGTCTCGTTGAGTTTGATAAGGATTTTAGAATTGTTCCTGCTCTTGCTGTATCTTGGATTAATCCTGATAGTCATACTTGGAGATTTAGGTTAAGAGAAGGTGTTAAGTTTCATAATGGTAATGATTTTACAGCAGAGGATGTTAAGTTCACAATTGAATTAATAAAAGGAAATGAAAGCAGTGTGTTGAGGGATTCAATTGCTGAAATTTCAGAAGTTAAAATTATTAATAATTATACTGTTGATATTATAACAAAGGATCCCTATCCAGTGTTATTAAATAGATTAGTTGATATTTTTATTGTTTCAAAACAGTACCAAGAAGAAACAGAATCTAATTGGCCTATTGGGACAGGTGCGTATAAATTTGTAGAACGTGTTGAAAATGATTATATTCTTCTTGAGAAATTTGAAGATTATTGGACAGCTCCGCCTGAAGTAAATAAAGTCATTTTTAAAGTGTTACAGGGTATTGAAGAAAGGAAGGATGCACTTGTTTCTCAGTTAGTAGATATAATAATGGTCAGTTCTGATTATTATGAGGAACTATCAAATATAGAGTATATTGATTTACAATTGGTTTCTTCTCCAAGTGTAATTTTTCTTGGTTTTGATTTTAGAGCGAATGATAGTTACGGTTTTTATGGAGAAAAAAACCCTGTCTCTGATATCCGTGTTAGAAAGGCCATTTACTATGCGATTAATATTAGTCGAATCATTGAGAAGTATAAAGGTGGTTTTGCGTTACCGGCTTCCCAATTAGTTATGCCACTTGTTTTTGGTTATAATCCTGAGATAGAAAGATTGCCTTATAATCTTGATAAAGCAAGAGAGCTTATGTTTGATGCGGGATATGAGGAAGGCTTTGAAATAGTACTGGATTGTATAGATAGTGAAAGTCAAAAGGTTATATGTGAAGAGATTGCTGCTCAATTGTCTGAGATTAATATTGATGTTAAATTAAATGCTTCTTCAGTTCAAAACATTTCAAAGATGTTTAAAAATAGAAATACCTCGTTTTATTATCTTGGGTGGATGGTATCTTCTGGTGACGGTGGAGAAATTTTTGATTTTTTACTTAAAACAGTAGATGAAAAGAATGCTACAGGATTATTTAATTTTGGATATTATTCAAATTCTGGAGTTGATAGAATTGCTGAACAGGTTTCGAGTTTATTAAATCCTAAGGACAGATTGGATTTGATACAACAGGGCTTTGAAGTTGCTATGGATGATGTTGCTTTTATTCCTTTATTTTGGCCTCAGGAAATCCAAGGCTCCTTGGATCATATTGATTGGAGTCCTAGAATAGATGGTTTTTATAAATTAGAAAATATTGGATTTAAATAAAAGAAAAAAGCAATCATTTTTTACACAATTATAGTAAAACGAAAATAAAATCTTAATAAAAATTTATCAATCATAAAGTTATCGACTAATTTTTTTATACTTATTTGGAAAATTTACAAATAAATATTGTTTTTTAAAAAAATTTTATTAGATTTTTATAAAATCCTTTTTAATAACTGTAAAATCAACACCATAATTTCAACACTTCTTAATTCAACAAAACCAAAGAACGATTATTTAACAGTGGAAATATAGACAAAAGGAGGGGATTTTTTGAAATATTGCCGATAATCTAAGCCATTATTTTTATTATCTCGAACTGATTCCATCTTAGTTGTAATACCTTTTATTGTTGGTTCAAATAATAGAAATCCATTGTAATCAGTAGATGGATATAACATATCTAAAGAGATACTTGCTCTTCCCTTAAATATAATTAATACATGTTCCTTCCATTCACTTTCTCCATCATCATCTTTTGCTTTTACTTTTATCAAATAAGCACGAGCCTTAGGCCACGAATGATTTAATATTACTTCCTCTCCTGAAGCATATGGTCCGACCCATCCAGAGTTTGTTCCATCGCCCCAATCAATGTAATAGTAGACATCATCTCCATTGATGTCTTTTGTAACAAATGTAAACTCAGCCTCCACACCTGGTCTCACCTCAAAAGGTTCCTTTATCCAGGGTTTAAATGGTGCTAATTGTCCATAATTATTAATGCATAATCTCACCTTTCCTTGTACTCCTCCAAAGATAATATCTTCTTTCCCATCGTTGTTATAATCTGAAGAAGTCAACCCACCCAGTGACAAATCATCGGCATATCCTTTCTCATTTAATGGCAGTCTGCCAAGATAATAATAATTGAAACCATCCTGCTCCTGAAGATAAAGAAAAAACATATCCATAAGAGTATTAATAATATCAAGGTCACCATCAAGATCATAATCAAGAACTTGTAAACTACCTGAACCAGTTAATGAAGAGATATTCAAAAGTATCTCACCACTACCAGGTTTAAAACAGGTTGAATAATTTGATTCCACCAACATGTTTTGTTTTAGATATATATGCCCGTCAAAATAAACTGGGGATATGCCTGAAGCAACCATAAAATCAATATCACCATCGGAATCATAATCTTCAGATGTTATACCCCAGCTGCAATAACCAAAATCATGGATGACTCCATTGCTCGTGAAATCTCCAGAACCATTGTTTATGTAAAACTCAACTTTGCCACTGTTGTCACCAACTAGAAAATCGATGTCACCATCCATGTCGAAATCTGCCGAGGTGAGCTGTGGATTAATCCTGTTTTCATGATGATGTGGGATACCTGGACCATGCCAGGCAACCATAGATAAATTGCCAAAACTATTATTTCCATCGTTTAATAATAGGTTCACTGTTCCATTGACATTAACCGGGAGGCCTTGATCCCATACATACTCAGAATAAGTGAACAATAAATCAATATCGCCGTCATTATCGTAATCACCTGAGTCTAAGTCACTTATGTAGGAATATGAAAACGTAAAAACATCATCCTGCGTAAAACCTAAATTACCATCATTATAAAAGACAGAGATCGTTGAAGATGAAAATGGAACGGTTGCAGAGGATACTGCAAAATCAACATACTGGTCATCATTAAAATTTGCTGAGGTTAATCCCCATGCAGTCTGTCCAAAATCCGTAATATCATCGACATTAAAAACATGCTGTTCATATATATAATCGATAAGTACATCAAATGGTATAGCTATTGTTTCTCCGCATATTCCAAAAAAATTAACACTTATGTCTTGTTCATATTTACTATTATGAACTAATGGGCCAAATCCAAAAAAACGTCTCAGCATGATATAGACTGGAGGTTCCACTTGCTGTGTTCTACCATTGATCTTCAATTCCATTTCTCCTCCATAAATATTTAACTGAATGAAATGATTTGGAAGCCATATTTGACCTATGTGACCATAATCAGAATAAAAAATATCTGCACTTTCTGCCTTTAGAGATAAAATTCCAAAATCACTGCTGTAATTATTTTTAAAATAATCTTCATTACTAATTGTAATTGGAATCGATAATAGCATCAACAAACAGATCATTCCAACTACCAAACCTTTCTTCCATAAAGTGGTTTTATTCATATTATTCCTCCATTTATTTAAAGTAAGTTACAAATATATAAAAAATATTCTTTCAGAAATTTTTACAATATGATAATAAAAGTATTAAAAAAATGTTTTCGTACAAATCATCAAATATACTATAATTTAATGATTTACATTTTTATTCGCGTTTTTGCACCCTTAGTTGATTCTGCACCCAAAGTCCCAATTCTGCACCCAAAGTAGTGATTTTTTCTGAGTTTGGGTGCAAAGCTAGAGCGACATGAGAAAGATCCATTAATAAACGAATCAAATATCTAATTTTTAATTTAGAATTAGGACAATTTCCTACTGGAACTATTGTTACTTATTAAATTGAAGCTTTTGACTCTGCAAATAATAAATTATCTTTTTCTGAAAAATCATTCGAAATAAAAGATGGATGATTTCATTATAAAAGTATTTTTAATATAAGTTCAGATTTAATCTAGTTTTAAAAAAGGTATTCAAAGTTCGACAATTAGTGATAAATTTGTAAAAAATATTATATACTGTTAATATGATGTAAATATATAAAATAGTGGAGGTAATATTATGAAAAAAATATTGCTTATATTAGTAGTGGGAATTTTAATCATAAATGGATTTGGAGCTGTTGCATTTGATAAAGACATTGAAAAACTAGATTCTGATGCTATAAATTATAAGAAAATAAATAATGAAAAACGTGATTTTACCCATACAGTTCTTGGAGAATATGGAACTGCTACATGGTGTGGATTTTGTCATTATGCACATACAGCATTGAAGAACATATATGCTAGTGGGGATTATCCATTTTATTATGTTTCTTTAGTACGAGATAAAAATATACCTGTATGTGACCCCCGATTGTTTGATGAGTTAAATCTCTATGGATACCCAACAGTCTATTTTGACGGTGGTGATAAAGTGGTTGTTGGTGGTTATGTTGGTGTTGAGGATGATCAAAGAGCAGCTATTGTTACTTGTGGCAACAGAGAAGTATATGATGTAGATATTGATCTTAATGTTTTATGGCTTGGTGGTACAGAGATGAAAATTGATGTCTCAGTTGATAATAATGAGGATAGTACCTATGATGGTACTATTCGTGTCTATATCACAGAAATTGTTTCAAGTATGGGTTGGAAGGATACAACAGGTGAACCTTACACATTTCCACTTTTAGACTTTGCATTTAAGGATGATGGTACTGGCAAGGTTATTTCCATTCCTGCTGGTAGCACATGGTCTGATTCTACAATTTGGAATGGTAGCGCTCATGGTTTCCCCAGCATAACTGTAGATAATATCATGGTAATTGCAGCAGTGTTTAATGACGAATGGCATCAAGGTTATGCATACCCACCTTCAGATAATCCTTTTGATGCCTATTATGTCGATGATACTATTGCAGTACCTCCTGATGAAAATGCTCCTCCAGAGATACCTGAGAAACCTGATGGGCCAACTAATGGGGTAACTGGAACTGAATACAAGTTCACAAGTACTACAACAGATCCAGATGGAGATAAAATATATTACATGTTTGATTGGGGAGATGGTATATTTAGTAAATGGCTGGGTTTTTATTCCTCTGGAGAAACAGTAGAAGCCTCTTATGAGTGGGCTGAAGCAGGTGATTATGATGTACATGTTAAAGCCAAGGATATAAATGGTACAGAAAGCGACTGGTCAGAGCCACACACAATTACAATTATTGAAGCACCTGACCTTGATATTATCAAAATAGGTGGTAGATTATTTAGAGTAGACGCAGAATTAGTAAATATAGGAGAAGCTGATGCAAATGATGTGAGTTGGGAGATTAACCTTGAGGGTGGATTAATATTACTAGGTGGTAGTTCTTCAGGAACTATTGATATTCCAGCGCATCAACTTAAAACAATTCAGTCAAACATAATTATTGGATTTGGACCAGTAACGATAAGAGTAAACCTAGACCATCCATTAAGCTCAGCTGCATACTCTAAAAAGACCTTTATATTAGGAATATTAATATTATAAAGGAGATCTGTCAAAGAAAAGAGCATATAAATATTAAAATTGGCTTCGTTAATGCAAGCTTAATATCCTTTATTAAAAGCTAATAGCACTCTTTCTGAAATGAAAGGAGATTTTAATGTATTTATTAAGACATTTGGCAGTGTTGCAAAACATCCCCCACCTACAATAATTAAAAGTATTAAGGAAATAAAAAAATCTAATCCTTATCTACCCCAGAGAAAAATTACTTGATAAATCAATGGCAGCAAGGGATGTTAATACTACCAGAGGCAATAGAATTGCAAAATATATTATAAGAAAATACTGGTGTAGCAACAGGTGAAACATTGGCCAATATATTAATTGTCTTAGAATTAATTGCTGTCTTAATTTATATTTTATCGAGGGAGTAAACAGTTACTTATTTTTACATTTATTTAAAATTAACTACTCTGCACAAAAATTCTTATTTCTGCACAAAAAATAGCTACTTTTAGGTATTATTTGTGCACCTATGTTAAAGTCTTATTCAATAAGATATAACAATACTTTTTGAAGTAATGGAAAATGTTTTAAAAACCATTGGAACAACGAATTAGTTAAAATTCTATTTCTTGGCATGGTAACCTGTAGTTTATTCCATGGACCCCAAAGATTATTAGTATCCTTAGCTCTAGCTTTAATGGTATATTTCCCTTGTTCTGACCAATTATGAGATACAGTTACTTCCTCTCCAGATTCGTTTGGACCGATCCAATTCTCTATTTTACCATCGCCCCAGTCAATATAATACCAAATATCATTATCTTCTGGATCTATTGACACAAATGTATAGTCATAAGATTGCCCTACTTTTCCATTTTTTTTGCCGACAATAAAAGGCGGCATAGGTGGTGAATTATTGATATGTTTGAAGAAATCAATTGTTGGATCTCCAAGTAGATTTAGCTGATAATAGCAATATCTCATTGCATCTTCATTAATTCGGTAGAGGTTATCTTCTTTGGAATCCTGATTTGCTTTACTTATTTGTGATTTTCCTTCTCCAAAAACAGCATCCCAATATTCCCTATGATACCGTTGAGAAGGAGCATCAGTAGTATAATCCCCTGAGCCAATTCCATTACGTGCGTTCATAATCACCGCAAAAGCACCATGTTCTGATTTAACAGAAAAATATTCAGCTATACAATCATATGGAATAATTGGAGGATTCCCAGTTAAGTTAATACTTCTGTTATCGAAAGCACCAGCATAACACGCCTGACTATATACAAAGAAATACTTATTATTTGTAAGATTCTCCATAATATCATGACATTCACCAATCACCTCATTGTAAAGGAAATCATAAAGAACTGGTTCATCAAGTTTCATAACATGAAAATTATGTCCATGGCCAAGATGATTAATGATATGAGTATTATTATTAATGCGCATAATCAGTTCTTCTTTGGACCAATAAGGCCATCCCCAATCCCGATCATATAACATACTAATATTGTACTCATCAGAAGGTATCCCCAAAGTTGTATATCCATGATCACTACAACCGTCAATAAGCTCATCCATATAATCACCGCCCCATTTTCCTTCTCCCCATATACCAATATATTCACCGACCATAAACGCATTATCTAAATAATCATCATCAGGATCAGCGGTGAGATATGAAATTGTTTTATTAATAAAAAATCCTACTTCTTCCCTATTATCTACACATGCTCTACCCACATATACCTCAGCAACTAAGTCGACATCACCACCACCTTCGCCATCTGTCGGTTCACCCCAGTTACTATCACCATCAAAGTTATAGGTTCCATCAAGACATCCATAATAAAGATCAGAAGGCATATCATCAGTAGGACCACCTGGCCAAGATCTTACACATAGTTGCCTTGCAGGGACGATATTGTCATCTCCTCCCAGGAGAACATACTCAATATTGTGTTTGACATATTCATCTCTAATAAAATCCCGAATATCCTCAGGGGTGCTTCCTCCAATATCGGTTAACGTCTTAATCACTGTATTAATCCCTTCAGCAGTATGTACATCCTTTAACCTTTCAAAAGCATCTTTTAATTCATCAGTAGTAATAATAAGAAGTTCATAGCTATCGAATAAATCAGAATATAACAATGTATTTGAATATGCAGTAATAACCTCAGGATTATCAACCTTAGTTCTTAGTTCGGATGTATCCTGCTTTAATCCACGAAATAAAGTATTTATATATTTATCTCTAACAGTTTCAACAGAAATCGTTATATTTTCATAATAAATAAGTTCACCTGTACCTGGAACATATTGAACAGGATGAAGCATGAGAACAAGGATTTCATATCCTCTAAAACTATAGGTACCAATTTCAGTAAATACTTTTCCAGGATACATTTCAGTAGTTTCATAGATTTTTTCATTGGGGATTGGAACAGAGGTTAAGCTGATCTGTGATAAGGGAATCGGCTGACTTACTGGTATAACCTTGAAATCAACTCCAAGTGATATTTTATTATCAGTAGAAAAGCTTATCTTATTAATTTTTGTTTTTTGTGGTAACAAGATATAAGCTCCTCTCGCAGGTAAACATGGTTCGCCAACATTGCCGCTATTAGGAGCAGATGACATAATTATCGTGTCATAAACGTCTTTACCAACGTCCACCTTTTTAATAATGGGTTGTGTAAACGAATAATTTATGGTAATAACATAAAAATCATTGACATTTTCAGCAGCAACTAACGGGGAAATAAATGCTGTCGATAAACTAATAATAAGAAGAAGAACTTTAACCTTAATAATAGGTTTTTTATTAATGATCTTAATTTTTTTCATCAGAATATTTAATTTATCAAATCAATGTTAAAAAAACTTTGTGAATAAAACTTGGTCAATCATAATATTTTTTTTAGATTTTTTAGAGATTTTTCAAAATTAAAAAGTAGTTGTTGCTTTGCACTTTTATTCACCATTTTGCACTTTTATTCAACATCAACAGATTAGGAAAAGACCGATAAAAAGTACATACAGTACTTCCGAATGTAAAAAAATGAGAAAGAATAGCCATTCAACAGAAGGGAAATTGATAAAAGGACTAATCAATTTAAATAATTTATTAACATAAAATTTGAGAATGATAGAGTTTTTCATCAACAGGCGATGATAAACGGGGCGAAACCAAACATTCCAAAAAAACCATAGATACCAATAAAACCAAATGTAAATACATCGATTCTATCTAAGTCATGAATATGCCAAGATCCAAGTATACCCTTTGTGCTTAATGAAGCAGGCTCTGTGTTCCATCCCTGAAAAATAGGTTCAAGATAGATTATACCTATTGGTATTAAAATCCTAGGACGTATTCCAATGAACATAAGTATAGTATTACAAAATTCGACCAATTTCCTAAAAATATAACAAAAAATAGGTAATCCATTTTCAATAGCAATATCCCATAATTTATTAAATATTTTAACTAATACAACAAAGGGAGAGCTTAAAGGAAATATACCCATAGGAGCTCCACTACCAAAGACGCGGCAGGCTATATTCGTTTTTAAATCAAAGCTTGCCTGGTCTTGAATCATCATCGTTTCCAATTCAAGCTTTTTTAAATGCTTATCATAAATCTGTTCACCAAATGCACCTGTAATAAAATCTCTAACTTCCTCTAGGTTCATGGTCGTTGGAAGGAGGTCGAATCTCTTCAGTTCAGAGATTGCAGTATCGAGGATTTGATTTGCCTCATTTATTTCTTCAGTTGATAAGTTAAAACTCTGTAAAGATCTAATTGCCTCTCTTGACTCATTCATTAATTGTGAAAGTTTTTTTACATCCTCAACACATATTTCTTTTCTTATTTCAATTATACCTGTTGTTGTAGATAATCCACAGGTAATTTCAACCATTTCCTTATGAATAGGCACTATTCTTCCATTGGCAAAAGGTATCTGGTTAATATGAGAAGCGATACCAGATATACTTGCAACTCCAAAAAACAAGATTACTATTCCAACTACCAATCCTTTTCCAAATGTAGTATTTTTCATTTTCTACATAAACAGTATATATAAATTACTATTTAAAAATAGTTAATAAATGTACATTATTGTACAGTTTATATACATTATAGATATTTTATTAGGATTGTTGTATAATAATAGATGTTAAAGAAAAAAAATGATAAAGAACGGCAATTTGACAGGAGAGAATTTACTAAAAGTACTGAGCGATCTTTGTACGTTAAGTTGATAGAATCTGCCAAGGAATGTTATTTTGTACAATTTTTTCCATAATAATTCTTAAATATTCTACTTTTCTATGTATATATTAGGTATAAAAATGTTCGAATGGATATTAATTGTTATAGGAATTATTGCGTTATTGGTATTTGTGGGTATCCTCTTAACACTAATTGTTTGGAAAAAGAAAAAAGAAGGCAAATATGAGGAGCCTGATTATCAAGCATTTTTCATTATGGGAATTTGTTTTTTACCAATGGGAATAATATCTATGATAACAGTTAGCCCTGCTTTTTTTGGTTTTACAGTAATGGGTTTATGTTATATGGCAATTGGTCTTGCTAATAAAGATAAATGGAAAAAGAAGGAGGTTTGAAAATAGAAAAAATCAGTAATTCTTATGGTTTTTTCCGAACATTTTCAGACAGTATATAAATAAAAACTGAGAAAGAAATGTTATGAAATTGTAGGTTGAGAGAAGAAATACATGGTGGAAAAAGAAGAACATACAAATATTGGAATTGCAGCAGTTGTTTTAGGAATACTAGGTATAATTCTACTATTTTTACCTTGGATTGGATTACCTTTCAGAAGTGATATAATAGCTATACCTATAGCAATTTTAGCGGCGGTCTTTGGCCAATTTGCGAGGAAACGTAGAGATAGCTATGGGAGTATTGGACTCATACTTGGTGTAATAACACTGATAATTATGATAGTTATTTTAACATTGACTACTCCAGTTTATGTCGAAAGTGGTCCATAAAGAGATTCAGGCAACCAGTAAAAACGTTCAATATGCTGTTAATGGAATATTGAACATAATCGGAGCGGTTATTTAACATCGATTATAAAAATCATGTTATGAGAAGTTGGCTTTATCTGGTAATTCACGTTACGTGCAAAATGGATTTTTAGGACAAAGCTCTTAGTAACTACTGTAAAACATTAATTTGGGTGCAGAATTAATAATATGGGTGCAAAGCTTTTTTTCCGCAATTTGTAATAAATCTGTAGACATGTTTTAAATACTAAAAATTCCATGGTAATTTGCAGAGGAGGTATAATATGAAAAAAGATTTGTTATGTAAAACCTTTGTAATGGGTGTAGTTGTATTGTTTATAGGTGTTGGTGTTCAACCTGCTTTTGCCGTTGAAACTAAATCATCTGATTTGAATGAGAATCCAAGTCTTAATGATGGTTTACCTGAATTAATAGTTAAAGACATAGTTTTTTGGGAACATGATCCTGGTTCACATTTTTATTATGTATATGGTTATATTAAAAATCAAGGTGATGATTATGCATATGGAAATTTAACTGTTGAGTTCACAGTAAAAAGAACCTTTTTTTGGTTGTTTGATACGTGGACTATCTATAAGGATGTTTATTCAAAGAATTTAAAATATGGTTTAGCACCAGGTGAAACAATTTCTGTACTTCCTTCATGTGGTGAATTTACATTACCACTATTTTGTTTTGCTAGGTTTTATTTAAAAATTAATCATGATAAAAAAATTAATGAAAGCAATTATGATAATAATGAACTAATGATAAAGGTTTTTTCATTTTTCTTTTGGCATTATTGTTGAGGTGGTAGTAATTGATAATAAATTGAACCAGAACATCATGTTGGTTGAGATTTATTGATATATTCCCAATACTACAAAAAATACTAAGTTATATCTTATAAAATATCGTTAAGACGAACACTACATAAATAATTATTCCTTTATTTCCTTTGTGTAATGTCAATTGAGATCGGTACCATTAGTTGTATAAGTGTGATTTGTCGAAAAACATTAATGAATACCTATAATTATCCAAAAGAGGTAACATGTACTCTCCTTAGAAAAATGTTACCTATGATGGTAGTAGAACTCTTTTTCTGAAATAATCCTAAAGTGCTTATTGCCATTATAAGCACTCTTGAGGTGATATAATATGGAAAAACTATATGGAGGTA
>CAYFVP010000042.1:0-24040 GCA_964346655.1 uncultured Thermoplasmatales archaeon | reverse complement strand
TAACATTTCTCTAAGGAGAGTACATGTTACCTTTTTTGGATAATTATAGATATTCATTAATGTTTTTCGACAAATCACACATATACAACTAATGTTACCGATCTCAGTTGACATTACATATACAGAATAGTTTTATATTGAAACCTTTTTAGAGATTTAAATACAAAAAAGGAAAATTTAACTAAAAAATCAAAATGAAAATATTTTGGATTGTTACTAAATCCGTATATATTTAAAAAATAAATGCAACAAAAATATTTATAATAAATAGTTTATATTAATTCCTTTATGAACATAGAGAAAATTAAAGAAATAATTGTATCAAAACAAATAAAATGGATACAAATACATTTTACTGATTTAATAGGAGGACTTAGAGTTCTTCATACTCCTGCCAGTCGATTTTTGAAAGATGATTTAATTTCAAAAGGGACAAATTTTGATGGCTCGTCAGTAGGATTTCGCAAAGTAGACAAATCTGATATGATTGCTCTTCCAGATCCAGAAACATTCAAGATTTTACCTTATGAAAAAGATGAAGCAATGATTCGAGCAGATCTATACGATACAGAATACAACACCTATCGTGCAGGTCCAAGAAACATACTCAAAAAAGCAGTATCAAAGTTAAAGGAAGTAGGATATGATAGAATAATGATTTCACCTGAAATGGAATTTTGTTCTTTTAATAAATCTTCAGATAAAGAAGAGGGATTTAAAAGAAACCATCGGATATTTTTCTCCTCCACCCTTGGACGATATAAAAGATTACAGAAAAGAATTATCTGATTTTTTGTAAAAAAAGTGGATATCAAATAAAATATCATCATCATGAAAAGGGAAAATACCAACATGAAATAGAAGTGAAATCATTAGAAGCAATTGCTACTGCTGATTTTTGTAGTTATTTTAAATTTGTTGCCAGGCAGCTTTCAACACACTTCAATATAGATATTTCATTTATGCCAAAGCCCCTTTCAGAAGAGGCAGGTAATGGCATGCATGCACATATTGCATTATATAAAAAAGGTAACAATATGTTTCTTGATAAAAGCAACTCCTTTTTTTTAAGTTAAACCGCACTGTATTTTATTGGTGGTATTCTTGATCATTCTAGAGCAATTGCCGCTGTTGCAAATCCGACTCTGAATTCTTATAAAAGATTGATTCCCCATTTTGAAGCTCCGATTTATATAGCTTGGGATCGGTATATCAGAAGCAGTTTGATAAGAATCCCTGCAAAGAAAAATGTTGACATTGAAGTACGAAACGCTGATCCAGCTGCAAATCCTTATCTTCTTTTTACTGCACTTATCTATGCAGGACTGTATGGAATAAAGAAAAAAATATCCTATGAACCTGTATCAAGAAACATTTATAAAATGACAGATGAAGAAATAAAAAAAGCCAAAATCAAGCGTTTACCAACAAACTTAATGGAAGCTCTTGAAGAGTTTCAAAATGATAGAGTTCTTATAGAGGGAATCGGAAAAGATGCGGCAAATCTTTATATTGAGAAAAAAACAGATGAATGGCATCGTTATATGGGAGAAATAACAGATTTAGATTATAGATTTTATTTTAATTGCTAAGATTATTTTACATTTAAAAAAGGATAAAGAATTTTAACAATTTTACAAAATTAATAAAGTTTATAAGTTACTATCAAAAATTTTAAATCTTTTGCTTTATAAATTCCCTTAAATAAACATATAGTGCACGTTTTAATAACTTCCATTTATATTCATGAAAACTTTTATTCCCATGAAAAATATCTAATACCATATCTGCAAGTTTTTTATCACTTTTTGTATACCTGATAAATCCATCTGTATCTTTTGCCCATTTTTTTGTATAATGTGAAAGTATCATAATGTCTTTACCAAAATCATCTTTCCACATTTTTTGATATATAGATAAAGATTTTTCACTGGTATTACCTGATTCCAAGGCAATAGATACTGCTTTAGCAGCTATTTTAGCAGACAACATTGCGTAATATATTCCTTCACCACTAAGTGGATTTATAAGCCCACCAGCATCCCCACAAAGTATAAGCCTATCAGAATAGGTTTTATCTAACGGGCAAACAGGTAAAGCCCCACCCTTTATATGTCCTAACTTAAGGAAATTGGGTATTATCTTGTTTTCTTTTAGAGTTTTAATATAAATTAAAAAAACATCTTTTAAATTCGTCTTACCCGTAAATTGAGAAATTGCAGGTTTATAATCAACTAAACCAATATTTAAATGCTCCTTTTTTGGAAATACCCACCCATAACCAGCAACCCCCTGAAATCTTAGATGAATATGACAAAGTCTTTTTTTACCAAAGTATCTATCCAAAGTTTTACTATTAATTGAATATTCCTGAAAGATACAAACACCAATATCCCTCCGTCCTTTTATTAATCCAGAACTCTTAGCAACATTACTCAATATACCATCTGCACCAATGATAATTTGAGACTCAAAACTTTTCCCATTTTCTAAAATAATCTTTGATTTGTCCTTTAATATTTTTATATCTACGACCTTTTTTCCATCTTTAAAAAGTGCACCGCTATTTTCGGCAAATTGTAATAATCCATTATCAAATTTTTCCCTTAAAACCATTGCAGCTATAGGTTCAGTTTTTTGAAATTCTGTAAAGTCTTTTAAATTTGAAGAATAAGCTTTACCACTGTAAGAATATGATTCAAGTAATCCCTCATTTCTAATATATGGAAATCTTTTCAAAACTCTAGTAGGTATTCCTCCTCCACATGGTTTATCACGAGGAAATTTTTCTTTATCAAGTAGAAGAACTCTAAAACCTTTTTCAGAAAGAAATTTTGCAGCAGTTGAACCAGCAGGGCCTGCTCCAACCACAACAACATCATATATCATGTCTAAATTCCCTCAATATATTTACATCACATAGGTAGTAAAAATAGTTAATGTTTGAAAAAAATCACATAAAATTGAAAAAAATAATAAATGTGTACGGATAACTAGGGATTAATCTTACAATTATTTACGTAAAAATCTTTTCCAATTATCAAGCATTCTAATTAGGATTAATAAATCATATTTAACAAAAAAATAAAGATAATTTAACATCTAATAAATAAAAATAAGATATATTATTGATAAAAGAATGATATGATGAAGGAAATAAATCACTAGTGAATGTCGACCTAAATAATTAAAAAAAACTACAAGCTTGTAGCTACTAAGGTCTTTTAATTTATAAACTCTCTTATATGACACATATAAACTATTACCCAAAAAAATTCCAACTAAAACAACACCAAACCAAGGTAAAATAGGGAAAAAATCAATTGAATAAAACTGATATGGCTTAAACCCCAACCATACAAGCCAAAAAAAATCAAATGTTAAACTTCTCAATATCAATCCTACAATAATTAAAACGGTTCCGATCATTAAATTTAAAAAATGTAAACGCAAAAATGGATAAGCAAAAATAATTGAGACACCAATACAATGAAGAACACCAAAAACAACAAATCCTTCATCTAAAAAATACCAAGTAATTCCTGTTATTAAAATTCCTAATAAAAAAATTTTTAATCCTCTTTTTAAAAACTTGATTTTTAACTCTTCTATTGTTAATATTTCTTTAACCCGAGCATAGCTTAAAGTTAATGAGATGCCTACTAATAATAAAAAAATTGTTCCAATTGAGTAATTAAAAATGAGAATATAACCTGTACTCAAATTAATTTTGTATATGTTAAAATAATTTATATCATAAAGAATATGAAAAACGATCATCATAATAATTGCGATGCCACGCAGGAAATCTATCTCCCAAAATCTCTTTGAAGAGTTATTGGCCACTAAATCACTTTTCCAAACATCCATATAATAAATTTACAATATTATGTATCAATTTCCTAATCAATAACTTTATTTTAAAAATTAGTAAAATCAATCTAAGTTTATTAATATTAATTTTCGAAAACCAATAATATATTTAAGACTCACTTTACGGGGATGGATAATAAAGTGGTTATTCTACCCTTTTCGCAGAAAATATCATTGAAAAATTAGACGCTTTTTCAAAAACCTTCCTTTTTCTTTTTTAATTTTATTGAGATAAATCAATAAAAAATCTATTTTATCTATATAGGGAATATTTAAATAAATTTATCATATATCATATAGTAACTCTTTTAAAAAAGAGGGAGGAAAATTAAAATGAGGAAGATAGTAGGAATATTAGTTGTGACGCTGTTGATTGCAACTTCTTTTCCAAGTATAAGTAGTAGTATTATTAAAAATAATATTTTAATTGTTACATCTAACTATGATTTTGTATCTGGTGAGTTTATTGTAAAATTCAAGGATGGAACAAAAATCTCAAATCCATCTATAACAATGCTTAATGAGAAATACCGAGTAAGATCTACTGAAAAGGTTTTTAGAAACTCTGAGAATACGATGCTGGATAATATCTATCTATTTAGTGTTCCCAAAGATTCAGACATCTTATCAATTGTAAATAATTATCTTGCTTGTCCAAATGTTGAGTATGCTGAGCCAAATTATATTGGTCATTTGTGCAGTATTCCAAATGATCCAGATTTCAGTAGGCAATGGGGCTTACATAATACTGGTCAGAATTTTTGGGAAAATACTTCTGGTACTCTTGATGTTGATATTGATGCTCCTGAGGCATGGGATATAGAAACAGGTAGTTCGGATATAATAATAGCAATTATTGATACAGGTATTGATTATACTCATCCAGATCTCGCAGATAATATTTGGATAAATGACAATGAAATTCCTGATAATGATGTTGATGATGATGAAAATGGATATGTTGATGATGTTATAGGTTGGGATTTTTATTATGATGATGCTGATCCAATAGATGAAAATGGTCATGGGACACATTGCGCAGGGATTGCTTCTGCAGTGGGTAATAATGGTATTGGCATTGCAGGTGTCTGTTGGGATTGTAAAATCATGGTATCACAAACAATGGATGAGAATGGTTATATTCCTTTTGAAGTTTCAGCAGAGGCAATAGTGTATGCTGCAGATAATGGTGCTGATGTCATTAGTATGAGTTTTGGTTCTGGTTTTGATTCAAGTGTTTTGAAGGATGCTATTGATTATGCTTATAACCAAGGTGTTGTTCCGGTTGCCGCGGCTGGAAACGATAATCGTTCATATAAATTCTATCCTGCAGGTTTTGATAATGTTATAGCTGTTGCAGCCATAAATCAATCTAATGGGCGGACCACTTCAGAAGATTGGGGTGAAGAATATGGTAGTCATTATGGCAGCTGGGTAGATGTAGCTGCACCTGGTAATTTTATTTATTCCACGATGCCAACATTTCATGTCCCTATGAATGACGAAAATAACTATAATACAGGGCAAAATTGGCAACAAAACTATGATTACTGCTGGGGTACATCTATGGCTACTCCACATGTCGCTGGTTTGGTTGGTCTGATACTGTCAAAAAATCCAAATTTTAACCAAGATGAAATATTGACGATTATTCGATCTACAACAGATAAAGTTGAATCAGATCAATATATTGGCACGGGGAGGATAAATGCTTATCAGGCGATTCAGAGGGAGTCTACGCCAATAGCAAACATTAATTCTTCATTGGATGATGCCCAATTTTTAAATGAGGTTTATATCAATGGAACTGCAAGTGGTAGTACATTTGTAAATTATGTTGTTAGTTATGGAAAAGGTATATATCCAGATGAATGGACACAGATACATATGTCTTCTACACCAGTTACTGATGGTGTTTTGGCACATTGGGAACCTCAATATCCTGAATATAAGGGACCATATTCAATACGTTTACTGGTTTATGATAGTGTCGGTCAGGTTAGCAAGGATCAGGCAGTTGTTTTCTTAAATATGGAACCAAATATTCCAGAAATAAATGGATCTACTAGTGGAGTACCTGGTGAAGAATATGAATATATCTTTGTTACAAGAGATCCTTATAAAGACTGGGTTTACTATTATATCGAGTGGGGAGATGGAGAGTTTGAGGATTGGATTGGACCAAAACCTTCTGGTAAGAAAATAACACGTAGTCATAGTTGGGATAAAAAAGATACATTCAAAATTAGATGCAAGGCCAAAGATATTTTTGGACTGGAGAGTGATTGGGGAGAACTTAGTGTAACAATACCTAGAAACAGATTAGTATCTAACTCGTTATCCTTTATTTTGTTTGAAAGATTCTTTAATCTTTTCCCGATGTTAAAAATGCTATTGCAACGATTGGGATAAAACAAAATCAATCTTTCCTAATTTTTTATTTTAATTCTTCAGGAAAATATTGGAACTTAAGAAATTCCTCGATAAAAAATAGTTACAATTTTTATTTATACTGACACATATGGTAATAACTATACAATATTGGGTAACATTTGTACAACAAAACCTTTTAAAGAAGATTTATAAAGTGATACAAATATTGATAAAATGTTAATTATAGCTAATCAAGTATCATCACAAAATGAAGTGAAGAAAAATGAATCCATTACTAAATCATTTATTGTTGGGAATGAAACTCAAGCTCTTGTTAAACGATTAAAAACCTAATAATTGGGAGGATATATGGAGATTACAAAAACTATTCATATATTAAAATACACAATAGGAAATCCTGCTTCCCGTAGGTTATTATCAGGTTTTGGTTTCTGTGAAACCTGTGTTAAGAATAGATTAGAAGTTGCTTTAGAATTATATGTTGGAATTAGAAAAAATTCTTGTTTAAAATGTAAATTAGCTGAAAAAGTTCTCAGTAGTTTATTGAGAACAAGTGGTATGGCTTTTGGTTTAAGTTCTGGAGAAATAAAAGAACAGTTCATTAATCCTATTTGGAGGAAAAGCCTTGCAAATGCAATAACGGGTATTGCAACTTTTGGTGTTCAAAGACCATTTGTAACAGGTGCACCGTTTCTTGTTGTTTGGGATATAACTTATGCTTGTAATTTAAAATGTAAACATTGTTATGCAAATGCTGGTAAAGCTCTCTCAGATGAATTAAAAACAGAAGAAGCAAAAAATGTTATCGATCAACTTGATAGAGCTTCTGTTCCAATGCTAGCATTTTCGGGTGGCGAACCTTTAGTTCGGAGAGATATCTTTGAATTAACAAAATATGCAGCTAAAAAAGGAATATATGTAGCAGTTGCAACAAACGCTACGTTAATTACAAAGAAAAAAGCAAAAGAAATGAAAGAAGCAGGAGTTAGTTTTACACAAATAAGCTTAGATGGTGCATCAGCTGAAACCCATGATACTTTTAGAGGAGTAAAAGGTGTTTTTAATAAAACAATTCAAGGAATTAAAATCTGTGTAAATGAAGGTTTTTTAGTAAACATTGCAACAACAGCAACAAAAAGTAACTATGAAGAAATTCCAAAAATTATAGATTTATGTGAAGATTTAGGTGTTGATTGGTTTATGATTTATAATTTTATTCCAACCGGGAGAGGTAAATTTATTTCACAAAACGATTTAACACCACAACAAAGAGAAGTATTACTAAATATACTATGGGAAAGATTAAAAAGCAGTAGCAAAGTCAATGTTCTCTCTACAGCTCCTCAATTTGCTAGAATTGCCCTTGAAGCTGAAATTGGTCAGGATAAAAAAATTGTTCCAACTCATTTTGCAAATCCTACACTTTCAGGTCGACTTGTAAATTTAGCAGAGTTTATTGGTGGATGTGGTTGTGGCAGATTTTATTGTGCGATTAAAGCTAATGGTAATATTGAACCTTGTGTGTTTTTTCCTTTAAAAATAGGAAATATCAAAAATGATAATTTTGCTGATATTTGGAAAAATAATGAAATTCTGAAAGAACTGAGAAATAAAGACATACTTGAGGGTAATTGTGGCGGGTGTAAATATCGTTACTATTGTGGTGGTTGTAGAGCTAGAGCCTATGGTTATACTGGAAATTATTTAGCATCAGATCCAGGATGTATAAAAAATTCTTAGAAAATTTAAAATTTTACAAATAATTGGCAAAATTTCACAATTCTTTATTCAATAACCGGATTTCTGCAGCGTGGTTATATCTTTGCTATTTTGACCATGTTTATGGATTTTACTAATCCACGGATTGGTGCAACTCAATTCTCGATCTTTCCTGGCTTTGGATATTTTGTTTTAATATTTGCAAGAGCTATAAGCGGATCATTGTCAGGGGATTCCTTTGGATTTGCCTACCCGCAAGTCGAAATAGGATATGGATATGTACTCAATGGGATGGGTACGTACTTGGAGGATCCAAGAGACATCGCACTACGCAATGCAATCCATAGCTCGATTGGAAAGACGAAACCGTACCACAAGCCCGAAGAGCAACCAGACCACTAGCATTCGGGAAGACTCGAAATGGTAGAAACTGCAAGAGTGCAGTGGAAGGGATTTGAAACTCTAGATCTCTTCGGTTGCTTGATAAAATGATTTTTATCCTATTTCTAGATGATATTGAACATTTATACCAATTTTTCAGGTATACATACTCGACATAAGATCCGGTAGAAAGCCCCGTTGTGGTTCCAAAAACTCTATCGCCCTTCTTAAAGAGTTTTACATCCTTGCCAATTTCCTCAACTTCCCCAGAAAACTCGTAACCAAGTATGGTCTTTCTTGGTTTTTAAGTTCAAACCCCAGTCGCACCGCGAAGGAAAAAAGTTTCGAATCCGGGTGTTTACAGCTTCGAGCCCAGCGTGTGGCTGCGATTACTGATGTCGCATATACTTTTACAAGTAATTCATCGTCTCTTGGAGTAGGTTTTTCTACCTCTTTGAGCTGAAGAACAACTGTTGACCTATATTTTTCATATACAATCGCTTTTATAAGTATTCCTCCAAAATTAGAATTGTAATTTTTTGTTTATAAATTATGAAAAATGAGATATTCCGCCACATAACACTCAGTTACATGGCGGTTGTCCAACAGGAGTAATAAAAAAGCTTAAATTAACCCCGTTGTTACTCCTTATAAAAACGGGCGAGTAACAAAGTGGTTACCTTTCCCTTTTCGCTGAGAATATCATCGAAAAAATCGTCGAAAATCTAAAAGTTTTTTCTAAAAACTCCTCTTTTTTCTTTTATTTTTTGGCTATTATCTATTGGTTATGATAGGTACATTTATTCTCCGTTTCTCGTCACTTTTCTCGTCGAGAATCTCCGCGTTAATTTCCACGGACTCAATAAAACCTTTCTTTTTTCTTTTTTTAAAAATAGTGTAATTGACGAGATTTGAATACCATTTTAATGGTAAATAACAATACTTTCTCCTGGTGGAAATTTTTACCATCTTTAAATTAAAAAAATTATACCTCTTCTTTAACTGTCTCGAAGCATGTGCATGTAAGTGTTCTGCCCACTCCTTTTATAAGCCTTAATTTATCAATAATTAATTTTCCAATTTCTTCTAATGATATTCCTCGAACCTTAATTAATAAATCATATTCTCCAGATATAATATGAACTTCAAAGACATTTGGTATTAATGCAATTCGTTTGGCAAGTTCTCGCTGGGAGATGTTAACATCAGATTGAAATGAAACAAAAATAAAAGCCGTGCAAGTCAAACCGATTTTTTTGTAATCAGGAATTACTGTAAATGATTTTATAATGCCATTGTCCACCATTTTTTTTATTCTATCATGAACAGTAATTCTGGGTATTTTCACAGTTTTTCCAATATTTTTAGTAGTATTACGTGCATTTTTTTTTAATTCGGAAAGTATGATTTCGTCTTTTTTATCTATCATAACCGACATTATGTCGAATTTATTATTTTAATTTTACTAAAATTCATATTATTGATAAAAAAATGAACAATATTATTATATAGTATACTGAAATTCAAGGAAATATGACAAAAATGAAGATAATCAAAAAATATTTAACAGTTATTGCACTAATCTTGATAATAAGTGCAACTTTTACGATTAGCATTAATGCAGATGAAAGAAAAACATCTGTTGATAATGTTTCAGTCGAATTTAGTTTAAAACCTTACACAGTTGATGATGTAAGTATACATCATTTTTGTTTAGTAAAAGCAGGCTATGTTGGAATTAGAAATGTTAAGATTAGAGGTTTTTATTCCGCATATTATACAAATTTTTTCTTCTGTATAGGTAGTGTAGAACTTGATTTGAAAGGCTTTTCATCTGACCCTGATGAGCCAAGACTAATAGTAAAAAATCTATTTGGAAAAACAATATATGAAAATGATGTTAGCATGTCTATGACGGGATTTATTGGCAGTGTCCGTCCAACGGGTAGTGTAAACGAAGGGCATCTAAAAGGATTTGCAAGAATTATAGATATCACCCTGTTGTAAAATCAACATATTATGGTTTTTTTGAAACATACAAGATTTAAACTTGATAACATTCAAAACTTGCAGATACTCATCGTTTTGGCTATTATCAAAAGCACGGAAAAATATAAAAATAATGACTTGATTTTTCTCCTGTTAACGCGGATGTGGTGTATTGGTTATGATGGATTCATTATCTCTTAATTTTTAAATTAAAAATCCGAAGAATAATTCAGCGTTATTTTCCACGTACTCTATAAAATCCTCTTTTTTCTTTTATAAAATCATATTATTGTCCTTCCAGTATTTTTTTAAGATTTTCTCCTTCTTCTCCTACATGTCGATTATGTTCAGTAATTAGGTTTTTCATACCTTTTTTAAAGAGTTTTTTATAAAGATGACCTGCTCGAATGTAGCTAATTGCTGTGAATACTGTTTTTGATCCTTTTGGTTCTATACGCCATTCAATTTCTGGAGAAATTAGAGAAACAGGAAATTTAAATTTGAAAACAACTTTTCTATTTGGTATTACTTCTTTTATATTTGCTTTATATTTCTGAACTTTTCCGAAGACTAGTTGTTCTGAATAAAATTTTGATCCAAGCTCTAGTGGTTTACCCTCTGTCCAAATGATTTTTATATGGTCTTTTGGATGCCAGGTTGTATAGTTTTCAGGATTTATTAAAAAATTCCATACCTTTTCAGGATTTGTTTTTATTTCTACTGAATGACTTAATTCTAATCTTTTACACAAAGGCATTTATTTTATCCCTCCAATTTTTTTACAACATTTTGATTGCCCATATTTATCACCTATTTCCGATTTGATTTCTAAATTTTTTCTCATCTGCACTTTCCTTTATTTTATATTCTATTATTTCTGTTATCATTTTTTTCCTCCTTTTATTATATTTTTTAACCAAATTCTCAAATGAACAAACTGAGGAAAACACCAACACCATACAGCAACATACCTACACCTGCAAAGAATATTCCAAGTGCAAATAGTGAGTCCCAATCATATTTACTATCATTTTTATCAATCATCTTAGATACCTCCTTTTTTGTCCATTGTAAAATGAATATAAAATTTACAACTATCACTACCATTTATTACAGATTTGATTAGTTCAACTTCCACAGGTTTTCCAAAAGCAGATGAAAAATATTGTCTATTGAATTCAGTTCCACATTCACAATAAATTAAATTTGGAAAAATTGTTGTAGCACCTTTGACCTGTTCACAAAAACATCTCTCATATTCAGCAACAATAATATTCTTATCAGCCAATTCATAGGTAACTCCTTTGATACTAATTTTTTTTAAGAATTCTTCGATAGAACTTGATTCTTCATATTTTTTTCTTACCGTTTTTCTGTGATCCTGACTACAACATTTACTACCACATATGCATAAAATTTCTTTTGTCTTTTTGGTTCCAAGTTCTTTTTCCATTCTGTTGATAGCATTCTTCCACCATTCTGCTTTCTTACTTGGATTATTTGAATTATATTTATCTGAATCCTGTAGGATTTTTAACATCAAATCTTTTGATACTTCTTTTTCAAGAATTTTTACAAATCTTCCAATCCTTCCAGTTTTTGGAATATTTTTACTTTTCATAATTTTAACCTCATACTACTTCCATCTATTAAATTATATAATATGTTGATTGTTAGATTCTTGGTGCTTCTCTTAAGTAAGCTGCTTTCCCATCTAAAGATTCCCAAAAATAATTAGACACTTCTTGAAACTGTTCTGATGAAAAACCAGGATATACAACTTTTTGCATTAGTTCGATATCAATCTTACCCTCTCTTACGACTTGTTCACCAGCTTTTTTACAGACACTTTGAATCATATTTTTCCTAATAGAACCAACGGGTTGAACTAATGTCTCTGCGGCTGTCACATAGAATTCTCCAACCATATCCATATTCTCGTTGCGTAAATCCCACATTTTAAACATTCCTCTTAATCCATCAAAATTATTTTCTAAATCCGGAAAACCAGCAGCACTAAAAACAACAAATCCCTGTTTCCCTAATTCTGGATACCTATCAGGATGTTTTATAAAGCCTCGTTCATCATGTACAATATAGGGTTTTAAAATTGGGCATAATCTGTCCATAAATCTTTTTAGAATTCCAGTAACATTAAAAATAAAAAGTGGCGATGCAAAAACAACTAAATCGGCTTCACGAAATTTTTTTCTTAGCAATGTCATGTCATCCTTATAGGTGCATTCACCTGGTGTTTTTGTCCAGCAGGTATAGCATCCCGAACAATCATGAATATCATAATCTTTTAATTTAAAATACTTTACATTGGCACCTGCTTCTTTGGCTCCTTCAATAAAATTGTTTACCATAAAGCTTGTTTTACTGAATTTATCATTCCGAGAACCACCATCAAAAACAATGATTTTTCTAATTTTTCCCGGTCCAAAGTCTTTATAATCAATATCAATTTTTTTCAACTTAGGTTTTTCCATTTCTACCTTAGGTTTTTTTTCTTTCTGAGTAGGAGTAAAGAGATCATAAAGCTTTAATAATAAGGTCATGTCACCTTCTACTTCATATTCTTTATTAATAAATGCTTTACTTTCTGATATTTCATTGTTTGAAATTCCAAGCCATAGCTTTGAATCTGCCTTTATCGTAGTATTAGGATTTGGATGTATTCCATATTCAAATAAACACTTTGAATCTTTGATTATTAAATATCCTTCTATAGGCTCTTCACCTGTCAGAAGATATTGAATTACAGCATCAACACCTTGTGCTAATTCTTTATTTAAACCATAAGGCATAGACTCAAATAAATCCTTACATGTCTCGAAGTGTCGTTGTTCGCCAGATATTTTATTCATCAATATAGTTGGTAATTTTTTAGTCACAGGGACACCAATAGAAACCAGAAGAATAATCGGAACAACTATTGATAATATAATTTGCAAAACACTATTATCTGAATATTTTACAATAGTTAACAACATTGATAAAGCAAGTAAACCAGCCCAAATATAATTAATTAGCAGGTTAATTTTCAAAAACTGTTTAGTTTTAACCACAGCTTCAGAATATTCTTTTTCTGATATGCTTACAGTAAATGGTTTAAATTTGAATAACGGCGGGAAGAATGCTACAACAAATAGACCAAAATATAAACCCGCAATAATATTTTCCAGATAAACCTGTCCTACCGATGGAATTAGAAACACAGAAGTAATTCCAAGTAGTGCAACTACTGAAATTCCGTAAGTAAAATAATCATTTACTTTTAAAAGAGATGCTATTATTAAATTCAGTAATAGAACAACTCCTATTATTAAGGTAAAAGGCTGTAACATTTCAATATTGTAATTCCTTACATTAACAAAAATCTCTAAAATTATTACTGATACAAATGGTATTGCAGTTATTGTTGTCTTTATTATTTTATACATTTTAATTTCCTCCTATTAATCCTCTTTCTTTTTCTTGTTTAATTTTCAGTTTTTCCAAAATATTTTTAGGAAGAGCCAAACTCATTGCTCCGTTTCTTCCCTTAATCTCGAGTAGTGTGTCATCTACCACCTCTATCTCGTTTATTATCCCTATATCTCCCTCGATCAATACTTTTGAATTAGATTCATTTCCAATGTTAATGTGTTTAATGGTTTTCTTGTCATTTAATGATATTGAGAATGAACATTTTTCTTTTTCAATCATTTTTTTATCACCATAAAACCACATCGACTGTGTTAAATATTTAAGTATCCTAACATCATTCCTAAAATATTAGGATGAACCCTAAAAAAAGATATTATGAAAAACTATGAATTGCTCTCAGAGCTATCTCATCCAGGGAGATTAAAAATATTATCCATGCTTCGGGAGAACCCAATGAGGCTTACCCATATTTCAAAAAAGCTTGACATGAGCACTCCTGAGGCTTCTCGGCATCTAGAAAGACTTACTAATGCTCGGTTGATAGAGAAAAGGGTTGACGGTCTCTATCATATATCTCCTTTTGGTAACCTACTATCATCATTTATGCCGATGGTTGATTTCCTCTCAAAAAATGTTGATTATTTATCAACCCATGATTTGTCTCTTATACCAATAGAATTCATCCAGAGAATTGGGGAATTATCTGAAGTTGGGTTTGATAGGGGTGCAATGCGAGTGTTCCATAGTACAGAGAAAATTTTTAGCGAGGCAAAGGAGTACATATGGATTATGACCAACCAAATCCTCGCAAACAGTATATCGATTATTCAGGATCAGGTGACAAGCGGTTTAGAATTTAGAATAATCATGCCGAGAGGATATAAGCCACCATCTGACATACAGCTAGTTAAAGGGATAAATATACATCGCAGGGTAGTAGATGAGGTAAAAGTTGCAATAATTTTGACAGAAAAGGATGCCGGCATTGTATTTCCAAGTTTGGATGGGGAAATAGATTATAACGTTGGAATTGGTGGACATAAGCCCCTTGTGCATAAATGGATTAAGGATTTGTTTGAGTATTACTGGCAAAAAGCTCAGCCTATAAAGATTTGAACTTGATAATTCCCAAACCTTGCTGATTCTCATCGTTTCGGCCATTGTCAAAAATCTATTACGATTTTGTTGAAACTGATTACTATAAGTTCGCCATATAACCCTCAGTTACATGGCAACTGTCCAACAGGAGTGGTCAAAAAGCTTAAATTAACCCTGTTGTTACTCCTTATAATAACGGGCGAGTAACAAAGTGGTTACCTTTCCTTTTTCACTGAGAATATCGTCGAAAAAATCGTGGAAAATCTAAAAGTTTTTTCAAAAATCCCTCTTTTCTTTCTTTTAATTAATGTAAAGAAATAAAATCCATTTATGTGAAAAAAAATCCTTTTATATAAAAAGCTTATTTTTAGATTATTTAATAAAAGGATTAAAAATGAAAAATAAAAAATTAACAATTATAACAGTAATAATACTATTTACTATTAATATAAGTGGATGTGTTAATGAAAATCCGTCGATTGATGAAACAAATAATTTTGAAGAACCTGAAAATGTCTATGTTGATGACAATTATGATAAAAATACCTCAGGATGGGATATTGACCATTTCGATTCCATCCAAGAAGGAATTAATAAAGTATCAGAAAATGGAACAATATATATCAATAGCGGGATATATTACGAAAACTTAGTTATTAACAAATCAATAAATATAATTGGAGAAGAAAAAGAAACAACCATAATAAATGGAAATCAAGTAGGAAATGTCGTAAACATCATCAAGGATTACTGTACCATTCAAAATATAAACATAAGTAACGCTGGTAGCAATTCAGGGATCAATATACTTTCAAATAGTAATACATTAACAAATAACATTTTCTATGATAATTACTATGGTATTTGTATAGATTCAAAGAAAGAAAATACAATCTCTAATAATATCTTCTCAGATAATTATAATGCAATAAGACTAAGACGTGGAACTGAATCCACAATAACAAAGAATCAGATTTTAAAAAATACTATGGAAGGAATAAGCCTCGAGACATGTCTTCGTATTACAATTTTAGATAACAACTTCCAAAACAGTGGAATAGTAATTTCAGGGCCAATAACTGCTTGGGATACCCATAATATTGAAAATAACACTGCAAATGATAAAAATATTTATTATTACAAAAATGAAAATGGGATTACTATCCCTGAAGATGCAATACAGTTAATTCTTGTAAATTGTAGTAATATTGAAATTAAAAATCTTAATTTTGAAAAAGTTATTATTGGCATTCAAATTTGTTACAGTTCATATATTACAATAGAGAATAACTACTTTCAATATAATATGAAAAATACAATACAACTATATTATTCTGATAACAATACAATATATAACAATAATATTAACAATGGGAATGGAATTGATCTAATAGATGCTAATAACAATAATATACAGCGAAACACAATAGAAAACACTGAAACCGCAATTAACATTGATAACTCAGATGATAACAATATAAATGAAAATACCATTTTCAATAATATAAACGGCATATTTTTGATAAATGGAAATAAAAACAATATTTATCAAAATGATATTTTTTCAAATACTGAATATGGATTTTTCATTCAAACAAATTCTAATAATAATATAATTTCAGAAAATAAAATATACAACAATGAAATTGGTATTCGATTAAAAGGCTCTGAATTCAATAATATTATTACAAATGAATTCAAAAATAATTCTGATAAAGGACTTTATATATGCTGCGGGGCAAATGACAATAATGTATACAAAAATTCATTTATTAAAAACTTAAGACATATTGATTATTCAACATCGTATGAAAACTATCTTTACAAAGATGGTCTTGGCAACTATTGGGATGATTATCAAACCAGATACCCTTCAGCAAAACAGATAAATGGAGTCTGGGATACACCATACAAGATTCCAGATAGTAAATATGAAGATTTGTATCCATTAGTCGAAAAAATTAAGATTTAATTTTTTATCATGAATGATTTTACTTAATCTTCTTTTTTAATCTTGTTAATATTAAAATAAAAAATATCGAAAAAACAATTAATAAAAAATCAAAACCAGGTGTATGTTTATCTTTGGGATTATCAATTTTTTTATCGTTAGTTCTTACAATATTTATAAAACTCGTATTATAACCATACCATATCCCATTACTAAGTATCTCCACATGATATTTTATCTGAGTGGCATCTGGATGACCAAGTGTGAACTTAGCCTTATAAAAAGACATGCAGCAACTATATGAATAGTTCAAGGAAATATTATTACTGTCTATAAAGCAAAAGTTATCCATACATTCCTGGAATATCAATCTAACGTCATCAATACTGCTGTTATTTTTATAAAGACCTATCGTGAAAGTAATTGTTGAAAGAGGAGTCGGCTGAGTTGGATAAATATAAATCCCTCCGATTTCAGGCTGAGCAAATGATACAGGCAAAGAAGCAACGGCAACTGTAGATAAGATAATAATTACACTCAGTTTAGTAAATTTATATTTTACCAAAGATTGACACCCCAGAATCTTAAGGCCATGATAAAACCGATAATAATGATTATGACGCCGAATATTCTTTGCATCCATATTCCAGCAGAAATATATCTATTTCCAAGTTTTCCTCGAACACTACTGGTTACCGCACATAATGGTATAATAGGAATTCCATGGCCAAGACCAAAGACAAAGAGTAATAATCCACCCATAATTATTGATATTTTTTGTGAAAGAGTTAGAATGAATACTGGCATCATAAGCGACATTGCACATGGTGCCCATCCAATTGAAAATAATACTCCTAAGAAAAAAGCACCAAAATAAATTGATTTTTTACTAAGATTTAAAAAAATGTTTTTACCTTTATCCAAAACTTGTGAACTCGTTTTACTTTCTTTTTTATATCTTATAATTTCCGTAATTGGTTTAAAAACATTAAGACCTAAAATAATTAAAATTATTCCTGTAATGAAGTAAAACATAGTTGATATTTCAATAAATATTCCAACATATGAAATTATTAAACCAAAAATAAAAAATACAAATGTCATCCCAAGTGTAAATACAATACCAATCCATATCCCTCGTATTGAATATTTTTTCATATTTTCTTTTTCATCTTGTTTTAGGAGTGATCCAACATATGAAATCATAGCGACAAGAAGTGTGATAGAACATGGTGATAAAGCTGTTATAATGCCAAGAACAAAAATTCCAATAAATGTAATCCCTTCGTTATATTTTCCTCCTTTAAACTCATCCCATTCACCAGATAAAATCTGCTGAATATCTTGATATAATGATTCAGCAGTTTGAATTCCATCAATTTTTCCTTTTCCAAGAGTGTAAATATTATATACACCGACAAGACTCTGATTAATATCAATTAATATAATTGTAGGATTGGAAAAAGCCCCATTATAGGTCCAATATTCCTGATAAAATCCAGCAAACTGATAAGGTTCAAAATCTTCAACCCAATGCCAACTAATATTTATTCCAAAGGTTTGTTCTGCGATACTTTTACCAGTAGTTGAATAAGGATTTTTACGAATATTAATAGTAATTATTTTAACATCATCATATAACTTTGTAAGCATTTCCAATTGCTCTAATTGACCTATCATTTCCTCTTTACACTCTATACAAAGAGGAGATTCTAAACCAGTAATATGAACAATTGTAACATTGCCTCTAAAATCACTTAATGAAAATTCTATACCATTTTCATCAACTGCTGTGAAATCTGATGCTGTTTTAATCTCAAATTGACCAGTTTCAAATAAAGAAGGAAAAAAAGCAAGAACCAGTATAAAAATAATAAAGGCACCAATTACAACAGCTAGTAATTTTTTCATAAACTCATCTAACATTATTCAAATTATGATAATAAATAGCGTCTTTAATCCAGGATTCCATCACAGAATCTTCAACATCAAGTTCCCAGCTATGCCAACCAATTTTAATTTCACCATTATACTCAATGTACGTAAAAACACCTGTTAGAGCAATATAGCCTGGTGCTCCATTTGGATCATATAGATATGCCTCATTTACCATCTGTTGAATTTCTGCTGGAGCACCCGAGACTGCATCGATATCATGAAATTCTACATAATCGCCGTATTTATCCGCAAGAGAAATAACAAGATCACCTTGTTCCTTACAACCAAGACATCCGGTTCTGTGAACAATAAATAAAACACAATTATCATCAATTGGTCCAACTATCCAATCAAAATGCTCAATAGATTGCCCATAATTGTCATTACCTTCTGGAAACTGTATCCAGAAATCATCTGAACCTGTACCGATACCATGAATAGGAGTATAATTTTCTAACCAATTTGAATCATCAGAGCCATTATCTGAGATATCATCATTTGTATTATTACTTGTGCAGCCACTTAGAGATAATATGCAACTAACCATAAGAAAAGCTAAAATTAGCGTTTTTATTTTCAATTTTTCACCTTTTTTGAAGTAATTTCTTCAATTCATCTGCTGTTGGAACACGACCAATAATTTTCGCTTCACCATCTATAAAAACTGCCGGCGTCATCATAATTTCACGATTTACGATTTCTTGTAAATTTTCTACTTTAATAATATCAGCTTGAATATTAAGTTCTTCAACAATTTTCCTAACAAGTTTTTCAACAGATTTACATTTTGCACAACCACTACCTAATATCTCAATTTTCATATTTTTCTAACCTCCAATAAAACCATAAACAAACCCAACAAATGTTGTTACAATAATCACAAGACAAATGTATACCAAAGCTTTTTTCACACCCAGCACTCGTGAAATAACAATCATATTGGGAAGACTAAGTGAGGGGCCAGCAAGCAACAAAGCAAGGGCAGGGCCACTCCCCATAAGACTATTACTGTAGCCAAAAAGATTACCGACAATAGCCACCTCAAGTAAAGTCGGGATATACAAAATTGCCCCAATAATAGAGGCGAAAAAACATGAAAAAATACTATTCCCACCTAAATACGGAGCAACTGCAACACCAACTGCAGTAGTTGGATCAGAAGCTGGTATAAAATATGCAGCAACACCACCAATGATACCAACAATAAAAACACCAATGAGTAGAATAGGCAATATCTTCTTTGCCAAATCCCAAGTTTCATGACCCCATTGCTTAACCTCACCTCTACTATAATAAAAAATAAGAATAATCGAAACAAAAATCGTTATCACATATACTATAGCAAGTTTTGGAATCCAAGGAATATATTCAGGGCTTGCAGCACCAATAACAAGAATTAAAACAAGTAAAACAAAAAACAATAACGATATTTTCAAAGGACGATTTATTTTTTCATCACCTTGTTCTGCAAACATGTCATTATTTTTCTTTTCTCTTTCCCCTTTCCTAAAAATAAATGCCATAAGTAGTCCAATAATAATAGACATACCAACAGCACCAATAACACGAGCCAGACCAATATTAAAACCTAAAACACGTGCAGTTAGAATAATCGCAAGAATATTAATTGCGGGACCTGCAAAAAGAAAAGTTGTAGCAGGGCCAATACCAGCACCACGCTTATAAATACCCATAAATAACGGAAGAACAGTGCAACTACATACTGCAAGAACTGCTCCTGAAACAGAAGCAATAGTGTATGAAATATATTTCTTAGTTTTAGCACCAAAATATTTTAAAATATATTTCTTTGAGATAAAAACTGCTATTGCACCAGCAATAAAAAATGCTGGTATTAAACAGGTAAGTACATGTGCTGAGAGATATTTTTGCAATGTTTCAATGCCTGAAAAGAAAATGTCTATGGGTGTCATGAATTCACTCTAACATTGAAACTTGATCAATTATATCGAAAATCTCTTTCTTGGATGCTTTTATCATTATTCTAGTTCCATCTTTCCTTTCATCAATGATGCCAGCGTGTTTCATCACTTTCAGATGTTGAGAAACATTTGGTTGAGATTTACCAGTATAAGGAATTATTTCACAAATGCACTTTTCCCCATTTTTTATACATTCTAGTATCTTCAGTCTTGTCGGATCGGCTAATGCTTTAAAGATATTTACAATATTCATTAGTTAATATAACAATATTCGAATATTTAAATATTACTATACTTAATTTTTCCGTACATCCATCAAATCATGCGAGATTTGACTACACTTTTACCATTAAAAAATAGATATTTTTTTCTGTTAATTTTGATGCTAAATTATACATTATTTTATTTATAATTTCTTATTTTTATTTTTGGATAATTTTTAATTAATAAATTATATAATATAAATTAAATTATGAAGAAAAAAGAGAAAAATTGTTGATTTTTTAAATTTAATTTACAATTGTCGTAAAATTTAAATATTAAATGAAGTTAACAATTGTTAATAAAGTTAGACTTAAAAATTAAATGGGGACAAAATAATTTTGAATAAAAAAACAGTTATAATCATTGGTGCAGGTGTTGGTGGAATTTCCTCTGCAGCAAGGTTATCAAAAAAAGGATTTGATGTAACCGTTATAGAGAAAAATGCACAATCAGGTGGTCGCTGTAATTATTTGATAAAAGATGGGCATTTTTTTGATACTGGACCGTCTTTCTATCTAATGCCAGATATCTATGCAAAAATATTTACCGATCTTGGAGAAAAAATAGAAAACAACATTGAACTTCTAAAAATCGATCCTACTTATTATCTCTATTTTAATGATAATAGTAAATTGATATTAACTCATGATAAAAAAACAGTGAAAAAGCAACTTGAAAAAATTGAGATGGGTAGCTATAAAGCTTTTCAAAATTATTTAGAGAAAGGGGAATATTATTATAAATTATCAATGGAAAATCTAATAGAAAGGGAATTCAATAAATTATTTGATTTTATAAATCTCAAAAATATATCATTATTTTTTAAATTAAATGTATTTAGTAAACATTACAATTATGTTAATAAATATTTTAAAGATCAAAAATTAAAAATGACTTCCACCTTCCAGGATTTTTATTTAGGACTTAGCCCATATGATGCCCCCGCCAATTTTTCAATGTTTCAATATATTGAGTTGTCAAAAGGTGTTTGGTTACCAAAAGGTGGTATGTATAGTTTTGTTAAAGCATTAACCAAACTTGCGGAAAAATTTGGAGCAAAGTTCATTTATAATAAATCTGTAAAAAAAATTAATATTGAAGGTAATAAAGTCTCTGGTGTAACATTTGAGGATGGGCAAAAATTAAATGCAGATATTATAGTTGCTAACGCTGATTTAACTTATGTTTATCGTAACCTATTGCCTAATGATCCTTTAATAGGAAATCTTATTAAGAAAAAATATACTTGTTCAACAATAATGTTTTACTGGGGAACTGATAAACAGTATCCTCAATTAAATACACATAATCTTTTTTTATCAAGTGATTATAAAAATAGTTTCAGTCAAATAATAAAAAATCTTACTTTGCCTGACGACCCAAATTTTTATATTCATACACCTGTAAAAATTGATCCCTCTAGAGCACCTAAAGGTCATGATACACTTATGGTTATTGTACCTGTTGGTCATATTAATGAAAAAAATCCTCAAGATTGGAATAATATTCAAAAGAGAACAAGGGAAATTGTGTTTAAACGTTTATCAAGGATTGGAATTACTGACATAGAAAAACACATAAAATTTGAAATTAGTTTTACTCCAAAGGATTGGGTTAATATGTACAATTTAACGTATGGATCTACCCTTGGTTTATCTCATAATATGATGCAGATGACATATCTAAGACCTCATAATCGTCATAAGCGGTATAAAAATCTATATTTTGTTGGAGCAAGTACACATCCTGGTAGTGGTGTTCCAATAGTGCTTATTTCTTCGTGTCATACCTGTAATCGTATTCTAAGGGATAAGATAATTAATTAAATGATACTAAATATATAAAAATATACTATTGATGTGAAACCGATGGAAAACCCTGATATTAACCTATTTAATCTTACAAAAACAATTACATACCATCAAATTCTTACAAATCCAATATTAGATATCGCAGCTCATTTCTGGGAAAGAGAGAGATATAAAGCTTTTAAAATATTATATAGGTCATTCCGTATCGTTGATGATTTAGTTGATAACAATAAATCTATTAATGGTAATTTATCAAGATATGAAATAAAACGTTTAGATATGGCAGTTGATAACTGGATAAATACAATTAATAATAAAAAACCACAAGATCCTATTCAAAAACATCTATTTGAAACCATCAAAAAATATCAAATCCCAATGTGGCCATGGAATAATTTTTCAAAATCTATGAAATATGATTTACATAATAATGGTTTTAAAACATTTAATACATTTCTTAAATATGCCGAGGGAGCATCGATTGCACCAGCTTCTATTTTTATTCATTTATGTGGTATTAGCAAAGAAAATGGTAGATTCCATAAACCAAATTTTGATATTAAAAAAACAGCAAAACCTGCTGCTTTATTTGCTTATATAGTACACATCATAAGAGATTTTCAAAAAGATCAGATTAACAATTTAAATTATTTTGCAGATGATTTAATAAAAGAAAATGGATTAAATAGATTAATATTAAAAGATATAGCTGCAGGTGGAGAAATTTCATCTGGTTTTAGAAATTTAATAAAAAAATATTACGAATATGCAGAGTTTTATAGGCAAAAAACAAGAGAGACTATTGATAAAATATTTATTTATTTTAAACCACAATATCATCTAAGTATTGAAATCCTTTATAATCTTTATTTGCAAGTTTTTGAACGAATAGATATAAACAATGGTAGATTCACTACAAATGAATTAAATCCATCTCCTCAAGAAATAAAAGATAGAATAAATTTTACTATTTCAAAATTTAAATAAATTAATATTTAAAATATTGACACTGTCAACTTAAGATCACCTTCAGAAGAACATTATACAACGCGATCCAGACTGAACACCACCGCTTTATACTTATAAGAGAGCTGTTATTAGGGAAACGTTTCCAAAAGCGTTTAACTTTAGCTTTAAACTGACTATACCATTGTTCAATAGGGGTTCTCCAACCAAATGTCTCATGCCGATACTTCAGACCCATTCTTTGGAGGGCCCAGCGATACCAAGGTCCTCTATCAACCAAG
>CAYFVP010000041.1:0-4953 GCA_964346655.1 uncultured Thermoplasmatales archaeon | reverse complement strand
ATGTAATTGGAAATCTTACTAAAGACAAAAGCGATAACCCCCCTGACCCAGATGATCCAACAGTATTGATTAGCAATAGGTATGATGGGTGGTGGTCAGAGGCGGCTTTTGATAGTGGTGTTGGAACTGGAGTGGTGCTGGCTATAGCGAAATATTTCAATTATTATAATATCACACCCAAGGTAAATATTACTTTTCTAGAGACCACCGGAGAAGAATATATGTTCAGAGGTGCACAACATTTTAGTGACAGCCATCCTGATATGAATTACTCATTGTGGATTGGCTTTGATCAACTGGCAAGTGATTGGAATAATACATATATAGAGCTTACATATGGTTACGATGATATCAGGAATATTTGTGAAAATATTTCCATTGAAAACGGATATCCTAATAGAACAGATAAAAATTATACACTTAAACATAATGTTACATGGGGATTCACCGGTGCTGAAGAGGATGTCTGGAAACAAAGAAATCTAAGCAAAGTACAAGGTGGAATAAACTGTAAATATGGATGTAAGACTATTTGTTTTTCCAGAGAAAATGATAACCGGTTTCGTCATAGACGGGGTGATATGATAGATGGAAGATTCACAGCAGGAGACATTATGGACAACATTGACCGGGAAGACCTTAACAATACCCTTGTACTCGCTTGGGATATCGTGAAATATTTTACAGTTAATCCGGATTGCTGGTTTGAATCAAATGAGTCAGCACTTATTGATACAGATGATGAAAACGAGTACAATGATTCAATCAGAACGAATTTCACGGTGAAAACCATACTTCCGCATGACAGGATGATGGTCGAAGCAGTTATTCATAATGATACAAAGGTTTTTGCAAATAAGACCATGAAGTTCAATGTTTCCTCATCCGGACATAACGGATCAATTGTTGTTACTCTACCAGAGGGTGAGTTTCCCGCTTATTATAATCATACTATCCGTTTGTATAATTCTACAGGCAAGATTGATGAGATAATGACTTCCGAGGGTATAAATTATAATGAATCGCATACGACCTATGACTGGGATTTATACCCTTATGACTGGGGAGGAAACACACCTGATATTACAAATGTTAGCGCTACACCAGTTACCCTGGGATTCGGTTTTAATGTTACCATCTCTGCTGATGTCATATCAACTGTGGGTAGCGATATTGACATGGTTGAGGTAATCATTACCAACCCCGTTATTTCCATGAAGAATTTTACCATGAACAACATCGGTGGTGACACCTATGAGTATGTGTTCAATGAGACCTGGAAATGGGGTACATATAGATATGTGATATTGGTCGAGGATGAATGGGGTAATAAAAGCGAGACACCCCAGCATTACTTCTATGTAAATTGCAATGCAACTGTCTCGATATGCACCATTAAAGATTCCTATGGTGATGGTGAGATCGTTAATCTCACAGATCCACCCGGCAATATCGGAGATTCCGGGCAGAATATTGGTTATGAACTACTGGATGAAGGAGATATTCTACATATCTGGAACCGTTTTGATAGCTATTATTTCAACACCAGCAATGGTATACAGTTCACGAACCATAAGGATGATTACTGGAGTCATAATGTGCTGATGCTTGGATATTATAATAATGATGTATGGAATCTTATTTACCGTACAGATGAGCTGAGTGGTTTCAATAAAAACATAAAATCTGACAATAAGACGTTTGTAAATGCCACCTTGTGGAAGGATCTGAGTTATGGTGGTTATGATTTTCGTTTAGCTATCAAGTATCATCTGGGTGTGGACGATAATGAGCTTATGGTTATCCCGTATATAAAGAACCTGGATGAGGATATTCCCCTTGTTCTGGGTTTCGGCTGGGAGATGAAGGATATACAGGTTGATATGACACCGGTTGGTGATTATATCGAAATAGATGAGACATCATATTATTTGAATCAGTCTTTGGATGAAACATATACAGACTTGGATCTTCCGTGTTTCTATATAAAGGAGGACCTGTCTGATACCTGGTCAAAGTCTTTGTATCTTCGCTGGGAAAATGATCTGAACTACAAGGTAAAGGTGAAATCACGTAGTGGGCAGTACAATGCACCGGTAACACTTTTCATCAGAATAGGCACTCTGGATTCAGGTCAGGAGAAGCATACGGAATTGTACTGGTATGATGCCGATCAAGTTACCTATTATTTCAATGATTATGATACAGGTGAAGCCTGGTCTTCCAATCCAAATTATATGGTCGATAGTAATGAAAGTAATTATGCGTCAACGACCTCGTTTTGGGATGTTGAACTTTGTGATAATAATACTTGTAATGGTTCGTATCTTGGTGGTATTTCAAAGGTTGAAATCAGAGCCAAAGCATATTATACAGGTAAGTCTGTTGACCTTAAGTTAAGACCTGTGTTTGGTGGAACGAAGGATGGAGATGAATATATTTATGATGCTCCCTCGGGATCCGGGCAATGGTCCGATTGGTTTGATATAACCAATGACAGCAGTGGTTTTTCCAGTGATTGGTCCTGGAGTGATGTGAAGGATTTGGATTGTGATGTCCAACCCTCCTCTGGTTTCGGTATGTTTACTCTTTATTGTTCCAAGGTGGTGCTTCGTGTTACTTATACAACTAATTTTGCCCCGGTTATTTCTAATCCATATCCCATGGATGGCAGCACTGAAATTTCCATTACTCCATTGTTGAATATCACAGTTTCTGATAGTGATGGTGACGATATGAATATCACTTGGCTTAGTAACAGTAGTGGTACCTGGGAGGTTTTCGGAACTAACAGCAGTGTAGGTAATGGCACTTATCATCAGGTGTATAGTAATGCCACTGAAAATGGTAAATGGTGGCATTGGAGGGTGAATGTGAGTGATGGAAAATGTTATACTGTGAGTAATAATTTTTCGTTTTATACTGGTTCCGAATCCAGGATTTATAATACCGGCAGCTCGAATATTTCCGGCTATCTTTCAATGCAGGTTGAATTCTATAATACCACCTCTGAGGAATGGGAATTTGACACAAGTGTTATCGATGAAAAATCCACACGACGGATTATAAACATAAGCGAAAAACTTGCTTTGGATACGATTTTTAACCCGGAAAATGTGAATACAAGTTCATTCAGCCATGGTAACGGTACTTATCGTGTTTATGCTGCTTTCCGTGACCCCTGTACTAATGTGTTGCATGTTTGTGATGATACGGTTTCTCCGCCTGTTTGGTGGTATCTTGAAGATTACTATGAGTTTACAGTGACTGGCTTATAGTATGAACCTTTCTTCTTGGTTCATACTTATTTATTCTTTATTTCTGGAGCTAAATAAGTCTGTTTTGGTCAGATTAAGTTTTAGTCAATTATTGAATAAAAACAAGTTTAAGTAAAAATTTAAAAAAAAAATATATTTGGTGTGAAATGGAGGTAGATAAGAAATGAAAAAAATAATTATTGGAATCATTGTCATGCTTTTGGCAATGACTTCTTTTGGTATTGAAGCTGGTGAAACAAGAAATAGCTTTTATTATGCATATTTTAATAGTTACAGAACAAATCAGTCCTGGAGTAATAACCCGGGTTATATGGTTGATGGTAATGAATCCAGTTACGCATTTACAGACCAAGGTCAGAAGGAGACTCAGTTGCTTACAAGTAATAATTTTAATATAACCAATATAACAATTACTGGTGTACAGTTGAGAGTAAGAGCATATACATCTCTTGGCTTTCAGAGCATATTTCTGATCCCGGTATTTGATGGAATGTATAATGGTAATAATTATAGTGATTTTGTTGGCACTTCTGAGGAGTGGACTGACTGGTTTAACATAACTAATGATCCAGCTGGTCCGGGTGATGGTAATTGGACTGTTGATGATGTTATGTCCTTGGATTGTAAGATCAAATCAGGGATTGGTTTCGGAGTATCTAACTTGTATTGTTCATATGTTCAAATAAGGGTAACAGGTGAATGAAAAGCTTAATACAGTTTTGACATAAGAAGAAATGAAAAAAAACCGAGGAGGATTAATATTGTCAAAGAAGGTTAAGCTTGTAATAGATTCAATAAATGAAAATAGGATACGTATTTTAATAACACCAGAATATAAGAAAAAAAAGAGCATAGAAATATCATCTAATGCCCTGAAGAAAATCTTAAAAAATAAAAACAGGATAAACGAAGGAAATTCTTTCCAGGTAACTTTTCAAAAAGAGGATGACCTCGATGTTTTAGTATCCAAAGATTTTGTAAACGAATTTAAACCTAAAGGCCAAATAAAGATTAAAACAGCTATCAAGCCAGTCAAAATTTTTTTATCTAAATTAGATTCATCTAATGTAATTAATCCTTTAGCGTATTTTTTCTCGATTAAAAAGTTTATTATAATTAATAGAAAAGACCCAATAGTTAACATAAGAGTGATCCAAAAAATAATACTAATAATAATCCATGTAAGTTCCTGTGTTGGAAATAATAAAATAAAAAATATTAAATTTAAGATTAGAAAACTAGAAGTGAATTTATGATTTCTAATAAATTTTGGTACATATTTATTCAATCTCTATACTCCCAAATATTTTTTTAAAGTTTATCGAATATTTTATTTAAAAATGTTACTTAACAAAAAATAAGAAAAAAGAGATATTTTATTTATTGGTTGTTATCCTGTTTTTTCAAATGTAAAATATGATTTTCAACAGCTTCGATAACTAAACGATCACCCTGTTTTATACCCATAGCTTCTATAATGCTAACAGGAACGTGCAAAGTACCATTTTTACTTAGTTTTATTTTATCGATCTCTTTATCTAAATTATTCATGTTTCTATTCCCCATTTTTAAAATCAATATGATCTATCCAAAATTCCCTTATCCCCGACATTTTGATATGATGTATATACTTTAACATTGTTTTAATATAATCAATTAGTTCAATGTTGGGTGG